>JBDLHW010000022.1:0-15642 GCA_039715155.1 Campylobacterota bacterium
TAAAAAATCGTACAGAGTTGATGGAGAGTATTTTAAAGGCAATTAACCCAGAGGCTAGAAGCAACTTGATTGGAGAAGCTTATCTTGTCGGTGTTCTCTCTCTTATAGATGTCGTTTTTGGTAAAAGAATGGAGGATATTTTGGAGGATATTCACATATCTGAGAAAGTGAGAAATGCCATTTTAAACGAGGAAGACACTTTAGGCGAGATATATAAACTTGTTAAGGATATAGAAGCCTTTGATACAGAAGCTGAAACTGAATTTGAGATGAGATACGGTCTTGCACCAGGTACTGTAAAAGAGTTGATTGTAAAATCTATAGAAGAGACAAGTAAGTTCGAAAACTCAGCCGCATAAGAGAGTCCTAAAGATGGTATAATCTTAAAAAAAGATTGTACTATGAATTTTTCTACACTCCCTCTTCCAACTGAACTACTAAGCAACCTAGACTCTCTTGGCTATAAAAAAATGACGCCTATTCAGGCAGAGGCACTTCCTCCTATTTTAGATAACAGAGATGTAATTGCACAGGCAAAAACAGGTAGTGGAAAGACTGCTGCGTTTGGAATAGGACTTTTAAACAGACTTGATGTTAAAAAGTTTCGAGTCCAATCTCTTGTACTCTGTCCTACACGTGAGCTTGCTGACCAGGTTGCAAAAGAGCTTCGCAAGATTGCAAGATTTAAGCATAATATAAAGATTTTAATCCTTTGTGGTGGAGAGTCTTTTGGCAAGCAGTTAGGTTCACTCTCTCATCAAGCACATATAATTGTAGGAACTCCCGGTCGGGTTTTAAAGCATCTCAATAAAGATAGTTTGAATTTAGAAAATTTAGAGACTCTAGTCTTTGATGAAGCAGACAGAATGCTAGACATGGGCTTTATGGAGGAGATACAGAGTGTTTTAGAGTATGTACCTAAAGAGAGGCAAACTCTGCTTTTCTCTGCTACTTATGATGATGAGATTATAGATATTAGTAAAAAAATACAAAAAGAGGCAGTGAGTGTAAAGACTGTTTCCACTGAGAGTGCAAACAGGATAGATGAGTATTTTTATGAAACAAGCTCTAAACTGGATACATTGGTTAAAATTTTTAGTACCTATAGCCCTGAGAACGTAATTGTATTTACAAATACTAAAGTTGAGGCCAAAGAGTTGGCCGATAGTCTGCAAAAAGCAAAAATAGATGCGCTGGCAATTCATGGTGACTTAGAACAGTATGAACGTAACGATGTTTTAGTCCAGTTTGCAAATAAATCTTGTCCTATATTAGTAGCGACAGATGTGGCGGCTCGTGGACTTGATATCAAAGAGTTGAGCATGGTTGTGAACTATGACATACCTCACGGAGCTGAGACATATACTCATAGAATAGGACGAACAGGTCGTGCTGGTGCTGATGGGATTGCAATTACACTTTATGACTCAAGTGAGATAGAAAAAGCAGAGGAGTATAAAAACACTACTCGTAAGTTTGAAAGTGCACAGAGCCTAAAAGTTAAAGCCGGTTTTGAGATGAAACCTCAATATGTGACTTTAGTTATAGAGGGCGGTAAAAAAGATAAAGTACGTGCCGGTGATCTGCTTGGTGCTTTAACTGGTGATGCAGGCCTTAAAGGCAGCTCTATAGGAAAGATAGATATTTATGACAGACAGAGCTATGTCGCGATAGAGAGACCTCTGATTAATGAGGCTCATGCACAACTCTCAAAGGGTAAAATTAAAGGTAAAAAGTTCTCTGTTTGGATTCTCTAAAGCTTTTATTAAAGTGTGATTGTAAAACAGGCACCATCACCGCTATTTTTAACTTTTAGCTTTCCTTTGTGGTGTTTTTCAATAATAGTTTGACCCATATAGAGTCCAAGACCAGTTCCATTTTTCTCTGACTTAGTAGAGAAGTAAGGATCAAAAATCTTGTCTAAAATATTTTCTGGAACACCACCACCATTATCACAGATAGAAATCATTCTATTTTTAGTAATAATCTTAATAGACGGTTCCTCTGTTTTTTTCTCTAAGAAATTATCTTGAGCATTTTGTAAAATAGTTAAGATAACTTGCATTATCTCATTGTCATAAAGTTCTATTGTTTTATCTGAATCATACTCTTCTATTATCTTTACATTTTCAGCTATAAGTGAGGGGCTGATGATTTTTAGTGCTCTTGAAGCTATCTCTTCTAATTTTACATTAACTGACACTTTGTCTGTTTTGTAAAAATTTCTAAAGTCATCAATAGTTGTAGAGAGGGTTCTAATATAATCCTGTATATTTTCTAAGCCTTGAGAGAACTCTTGTGTACACTGTTTAAAGTCCTTCTGAGATTTACTGTCAAACTCTTCAAGATCAAATTTTAACTTTAAGTTCGATGCTGTTAGAGATATAGCATTGAGTGGTTGTCTCCATTGATGCCCTATCATACTAATCATCTCTCCCATCTGAGCCATTCTTGACTGCTGTTCTAGTGTCTCTTCTGCCTTTTTCTTTTGAGTAATATCTTTAGCGTAGCCGACCATACCAATAGCGTTGGAGTTTTCATCTTTTAAAAGTGATAGAGAGAGGTCCACCTGTAAAATTTCTCCAGACTTTCTAAGCAGACGCACACTTACATAGTTCTCGCCCTTTGTCATTAAGGTACTGATATTTTTACCAAGTGATTCAAGGTCTTCATCTAAATATATGAAACTAAGGTGTTTACCAATAGCCTCTTGGGCACTGTATCCCAGTAGTATCTCTGAGCCACTGTTCCAATCAGTAATAAAGCCACCAAGGTCAGTAGATATAACGCTGTCATGAATCTGTTCGATTATCTGTTTTTGGTGTATGGCTTTAAGTTGGATGGCTTTTTCTTCACTGATATCGGTATGGGTACCAATCATACGAATAGCTTTGCCGCTCTCATCATAGAGAGCTTTACCTCTATCTAAAATCCATACCCAGTGGCCATCTTTGTGTTTTAGACGGTGAATACCTTCATAATACTCTGTTTCAGAGTTTATATGTTCGTTAATAATATCCCAGGTAATATCAATATCATCAGGATGAACACGATCACTCCATGTTGAGAACTCGTTGATAAGTTCCTCATCACTGTAACCGAGCATCTCTTTCCACCTTGGGGAGAAGTAAACACTATTGTCGAGAATGTTCCAGTCCCAAACACCATCCTTACTACCCCATAGTGCCAGTTCAAGACGCTCCTCAAGAATAGCTGTCTCCTGGAGTCTCTTTTTATCCTCAGAGATATCTTTTGCTAATCCTTGAAAACCAACTACATTCCCATTTTTATTTAAAATAGGAATAGCATTTGTCATAGCTGTTATTTCATGACCATCTTTATGGATATAGAGAGTTTCACAATCAATAATTGTTTCTTGATTCGAAGTGTGGAGAGTAAAAATATTTTTGACTCTTTTAGCCTCCTCTGCACTCATAAAGTCAAAAGGAGTCTTGCCAATTAGCTCTTGTGCATCAAAGCCTAAAGTTTGTGATATGTTTTCACTACAGTAGGTATAAGAGTATTTGGCATCTATTTCCCAGAGCCAGTTACTGATGTTTTGAAGAAGTTCTCTGTATTGTATGCTCACATAACACTCCACAACGGTTTCATATATAGTATATTAAAAACTATTAAATTTTAATTATTTAAACTCTATAATATATAAGAAATAAGACAAAGGGTACATATTCTTCATTGAAGTACCCTAAAGATATCTGATGAAAATGTATGTTAGAATAAAATATTCTATTTAGGGGATGTAATGAATATGAAAAGCTTTTTAGCACTGCTATTAACTTTTACACTCTTAAACGCGGAGAAGAGTGTGAGCATATATGACTTCAGTGTCAAAACAATTGATGGCCGAGAGATTTCTATGGGAGAGTATAAGGGTAAAGTCCTGCTTATTGTAAATGTAGCAAGTGAGTGTGGATTTACTCCTCAGTATGAGGGCTTGGAGAAGCTCTATCAAACCTATAAGGAGCAGGGTTTTGAAGTGCTTGGTTTTCCCTCAAACCAGTTTGGTAAACAAGAGCCCCTCAGTGATGAAAAAATCAAGTTTTTTTGTCAAGGAACTTATGATGTTCACTTTGATATGTTTTCTAAAATTGACGTCAATGGTGAGAGTGCAACTCCACTTTACAATTATCTCAAACGTAAGCAAGGTGGTCTCTTGTGGATGGATTCCATAAAGTGGAACTTTACAAAGTTTTTAGTTGACAGAGAGGGTAATGTAATTGACAGATATGCTCCCTCAACAAAACCTGCAAGTATAAAAAAAGATATAGAAAAACTTTTAAAATAGTGAAAAAGTTAAAATATTTAAATCATTATCCAAGTTCTGTTCAAGAGCAGGTGCATCAACTCATAAACGCAGATAAACTCTCTACTTACCTTTTAAACAAATATCCAAACTCTCATAAAATTAAAAATGATAAGGCTCTTTTTTCATATACGATGGATATTAAAAATGAGTACATAAAAAAATCAGCACCCCTCAGTAAAACTTTATATGATGGCAAGCTAAATGTTATACATAATGCTTTAGGCACTCATCATTATGTCTCAAGAGTGCAAGGCGGTAAGTTAAAGGCTAAAAATGAGATTCGTATAGCCTCTATGTTTAAAAGTGTACCAGAGGAGTTTTTAGAGATGATAGTGGTGCATGAACTTGCACACTTTAAAGAAAAAGAGCATAATAAGGCTTTTTATAGATTATGTGAATATATGCAGAGAGATTATCATCAGGTAGAGTTTGATTTAAGACTCTATCTCACGTGCATCGATATTTCAGGCAGATTCGATAAATGGAGCTGAAATGATATAAGAAAAACAGTGTTAGCGGCTTGAGATATAAGTTTTCATCCGCATCGCAGGATGAGAGTGAAACTATCTCAAAGTTGATTAAAAGAGCCTACTCTACACTAAAGTGCTGACTCTTAAGAACTGTAAATCTGTTGAGTTCTTTGTCATCTTGAAGATTTAATTTTTTAAGAACTTTAGGGTTTACAACATAAAAACCAAGTACTACTTCTACTTTATCTCCGCTCTGTAGAGTCTGATCAAATGCAACTACACGTTTCTCATTCGCTTTAATCATATTATTTTTAACAACCTCAGTTGCCAGCCACGGCATAGATGGTTTGCCCTCCGTACCGATAATTCTTACAAAAGAGTGGGTTTTAAGTGTAGTGTGTTTTGTATCTCTAATAAGTGTAGCTTTAAGCTGAACAACACGAAGTGGGTGCGACATAAGATCGTGAGGTGCCTTGCTATGCAGTGTAATATCAAAACCGTTAGAAGATTTTTTGAAATCAAACTCTACATGTATAGCTAACATCCTAGGCTCAACTAGAGCTCCTGCAAAACCGTGGTAAGCGTGTGTGTCACTGTGTCTAACTGTGGTAGCTGTTCCACCGATTTTTGGCATATGACAAGTGATACAGTTCTCTTCTATGTTCTTTGCACCTGTATCATCAGTTTTACACACATCAAATTGATGAGAGTTCTGTTTGTGAGAGTGACATCCCATACACATCTCACCGGTGTAGTAGTCCTCATTAGTGTAATCTATGTCATGGTAAGCTGAACCGATAGTAGTTTTATTACCCCACCATGATGTCGTAGTTTTGTATTTTACAACTTCACTCTCTCTGCCTTTTTCTGCAGAAAATAGTGTATGTTTATCTTCAGCATATACATTTTTATTTCTAGTGGCATGTTTTTCAACACTTTTAATAGTGTGACAAGAGATACAAGTTACACCTTCGTGAGACACTTCCTCTGCAGTTGCATTTGGAGTATGACACTAAGCACAGCTATAGTTCTCTTTTGCTTTTGCCGGATGCTTATCCCAGATAGCCTTATGAATTTTGTCTTCATAAACTGTAGATTTTTTATGCATAGAGCTTTCAAATTCAGCAGTAATAGTTGGATGACACTTTTTACAAGAAGCAGTATCTTCTGCATTTGCAAATAGTATAGAGGAGAGAGCAAGTATATAAGCAATAGTTTTCATATTCATAATCCTTTTAATAATTATAAGTTGAAATTCTATCTAAATATATAAAAAGTGAGTTGACTTATATCAATCTGGCGATACCTAATCCATCCAGTGAGTAGGGTCATAGCCGTCGGTAGGACGAACTATCTCTCTCTTTTGCAGCTTTTTTGTGAGGAGGAGACTGTCATTCTGTTTTATAAATCCAAACTTCTCATAAAACTTCATAGCTTTTGGTTTTGCACTGATGTCGATAGAGAGTTCCTCATAGAGTGCCGCAGCCTCTTGTAGAAACTGCTCCATCATAAATATACCCACACCCTGTTTTTTAAATTTAGGAAGAATGGCAACGCTCAGTCTTGGAGGTTCATCTGGATTTAATCGTCTTGACCAGATAGCACCTGCGATTTCATTATCAACTAAAGCGTAAAGACCTAAATCTTTGTTAGTAAAACCATAAAACTCTGTATATTTTGCCAACTCTTCACTACCGTTTGGATGTGCGTATTTAAACATATCTACAACTATTTTCTGTTCACTTGAACGTAAAAAATATAACTCTCTGCTCATCCTAGTTTCTCCATCTTTTTTTCATACTCTTCATTTATATCTTCAAGTTCCATTGATAATTCTTCAAACTCTTCGAAGCTCTCTTCGACTTTTTTCTCTTCATCTGAAACAGTTTTTGAGAGCTCCATGAGAGTTGCACTGTCACCAGAGTTTGAAGCTTCTATGAGCTCTTGATGGTGAGCCTCTAGCTGCTCTTCAAGTTTCATGATTAAGCTTTCTAACTTCTCTATCTTTTTCTTGAGAGGAGAAGTGATTTTATTTCTCTCACGTACCAGCTCAGCCTTGAGCTTTTTATTCTCTTTGTTGTTCGATTTTGGAGCAACTTTTACTTTTTCTTCTGTTTCCTTGCCACCCAGGTGGTCTCTCTCTCGGACTTTGCCCGATTCACCTTGATCCTCCCAACCGATTTTTTCTAAAAAGAGGTCATATCCACCATCAAAATACTCAGCTCCATCTTTAGCAAAGATGATAAGCCTATCGCAAACACGACGAAGTAGTTCTTCAGAGTGAGTTACGATAATAACGGCACCTTCAAAGTTTTGTATTGCCTTTGTAAGTGCTTCGATTGAATCCATATCGAGGTGGTTGGTAGGCTCATCCAAAAATAGCAGGTTTACATCTCTGGCTAAGATCTGACCAAGCATAACACGAGATTTTTCTCCACCCGAGAGAAGAGAGACTTTTTTATCAGCACTATCACCGCTAAACATCATCGCGCCACAGATACTTCTGATAACCTGCGAAGAGAGTTTAGTGTTTGCAGAGTGTATCTCATCTGTGACAGTTGCACTCGCATGAAGCCTGTCAATGTTAGTCTGCCCGAAGTGAGCAAACTCAACTGATGGATGAGAGTGAATATCTCCACTTAAAGCTTTCAGTTCACCAGCTAAAGTGTTAAGCAGAGTAGATTTACCCTTACCGTTTTTACCGATAATACCAAGGCACTCACCGCGTTTGATATTGAATGAGATATCTTTAAAAAGGATATTGTCAGGAGTATATCCAAAGCTTAAATTATCAACTTCAAGCATGATTTTCGCAGGTGTCTCTTTGAAGTTAAAGTTAAACTCAAGAGTATTGTCAAATGCCAAATCGTCCATCAAATCCATCTTCTCTAACTGTTTGACTTTTGATTGAGCAAGAGCAGCAGTTGAAGCACGGGCCTTGTTTTTAGCGATGAACTCTTCAAGCTCTTTTACCTTTTTGTCCTGTGCAATTTTCTGTTTGGCGTATAGCTCATCATTTGCAGACAGTTGCTCATAGAACTTATGAGTATCACCGGGAATCATCTCTATTTTTTTTCGGACTATACCCATAGTGTGGGTACAGACACTATCCATAAAGTCACGGTTGTGAGTGATGAGAATCACTTCACCCTCAAAGGCTCGCAGAAAGTTTTTCAGCCATCTAAGTGAGACAATATCTAGGTAGTTGGTAGGCTCATCCAAGAGGAGTAGATTTGGTTCAGTCACTAAAAGCTTAGCAAGGTTGATACGGATCTGGTAACCGCCTGAAAAAGAGAGAGGATCCTTGTCTAAATCCTCTTGTGTAAAACCTAAACCAAAAAGAATCTTCTCAACTCTATAGAGATCATACTTCATCCCGTCTTCAAGTGCAAGTGCGGCCTCTTCACGCAGTGTCGACTCACTAAAGGTAAGATGCTGTTTAAGAGTTCCGATTTTATAGTTTTTAGGGATGATGACATCACCGCTATCAGGGGTCTCTTCACCTAGTATGAGCTTGAAAAGAGTAGACTTTCCACTACCGTTGCGTCCAACCAGTCCAGCACGATTACCTGCGTTTAGTTTGAGATTTAGATTAGAAAAAAGTTCTTGTTTTGCGAAATTTTTTGAGATATTTGTTAATTGAATCATGGCGTAATTATAGCAAAGGAAGTTCTATTTACTTCTCATCTCACTCTTTAGATATCTAAAAGTAAGATGAAAAGAATTGATAGTTTATTTGTTTGCCTCTTCGAGCATCGTATCAAGAACACCAAAGAGTTCGCTACTAGCATCTTCCATGTTAGTAAAGTTTTCTAAAACAGGGTCTCTGTTGCTCATTACATTTTTGTTTTCAACAAATTTCATATTTGCCAAAACAGATCTGTGAACAACTTTATGCGGTGCATCTATTTTAGCAAATGACTTAGTCCCTCCAAACATCTCTTGACCACTGCCATCATGCCATTTACCAAGTCTACACTCATGTCGATTTGTAATTGTTATATCATTTAATGTCTCATTCATAACAGATGAGTAGGCCGTAGTTTTATAGACAATGTGGTCTATTTTTACAAGTGTTACAAAGTTTGAATTTTCAATAGCAGATGATAGCCTAGCGTTGGTGTTGGCACTCGAGCTAACATTTTCTAATGTATTTTTAAGACCTTGGATACCATCATTTGATTCAACTGCAATTGCTTGAATTTCTGCAGATGCTTCACCGATACTATTGGCTTCTTGTTGCAGAGTTTTTGTCGTTACAGATATTTCTGCAGTGGCTTTTTGCGTTCTCTCTGCCAGCTTTCTTACTTCATCGGCAACAACTGCAAAACCGCGACCATGTTCACCTGCACGTGCCGCTTCAATAGCAGCATTAAGAGCCAGTAAGTTAGTTTGGTCTGCAATATCTTGAATTAGATTTAAGACCAGTACAATATCATTTGATTGTTCTGTAAGGGCAGTAATTGAATCATTACTACCAACAATTAAGTTAGCTAAATGGTCTATTTTTGCACTTAGGTCATCTATTGATTTTAGACTCTCATCAGATTCAGATGCCATAACTTTTGATGAGCCAGCCACTTCACTTATATTGCTTAAGCTGATATCTAATGCTTGTTGGATTTTACTTAAGCTTCCTTGAATACCACCGCCGAGATTTTGGAATTTTTGTCCCATTTCACCTCTGACTTTTGCATCCTGTCCAAGAATAATACCTTTTACACCTTCTGCAACAAGCAGAGCGTTTTGCTTAAAGGCTCCCTTTAGACCATCTGAGTCAATATTTCTATGCTTAAACCCTGAATTAGCACTGTCTATTGATGTTTTAGTCTCTCTCATCAGGGCTTCTGTTTGATCAAGCATATTATTGATTGCCCAAGCTGCTTCACCAAGTTTGTCATTTGATGGGATACCTGTAATTCTCGACTCTAGTTTACCGTTTGAAGCATCTGCAAGAACACTGAGTAAGTTCTCAAAAAGCTCTTTATCAACTGTTACTGTATTTGATTTTTGACCAAACATTATACGCCTCCATTTTGAAGAGAGTTTATATATTCATTATAATTTTTTCCCGCTTTTTCTAAAAGATCAGTCAGGTACAAGCCTGATGCTTCAGTGCCACCACTTCTCTCTTTTTCTAAAAGAGTTCTATAGAGCTCTGTTATTGTGTTAAGTGAACTGTTTTTTGGCTTTCTTCGTACTGAGTAGTATCCAATGATATTATCGTTAGAGTCAACAGATGCTGTTACGTTCGCGTATACCCAGTAGTAAGAACCATCTGCTGACATATTTTTAACATAAGCAAATATCTCATCTTTGGCTTTTATCCTCTCCCATAGGAGTTTAAATATAATACTGGGCATATCAGGGTGTCTAACTATCTTGTGCGGTTGACCCAATAAATCTTTTTCACTTAGACCGGCAAAATCCATAAATACTTCATTACAATAAGTGATTCTTCCTTGTAAATCTGTTTTTGAGACGATGAAATCATCTTTGTTCATAACTTTTTCACGATTATTTGGTGTAATTGTTTGCACAGCTGTACCCTTTAGTAGATTTTATAATTTCTTCTTATAACATAATAGTGATATTGTTCTGTCATTTTTATTAAATTATTGTATTAATCAATTGTTTCCATAATGTTTAAAGAGATAGTCAGTGACTGTTTTTTCATCCTCTTTTGTGATGGGAGCCTTCCAGACATCTCTCATCTTAACAACGGACTTGTGCCAAAACTCACGCGACTGTTTGCCTTGGTTTAGTATATATCCGTATGAGTGACACCATTGGCAATTTCTCTGCATAACTCTAAAATCTTTATCTACAGCGATTGGAAAGGTGATGCTTGGAACTTTTAGAGGTACTCTGTAATCAGCCCAGAGTGATGAGAGTGTTAGTAGTGTAGAGAGAATTAAAAACTTCATCTCTCTTTAGACCACTTCGATAGTAACACTATCAACCCCATTATATTTATATCCGCCGTGGTTCCACTCTATCTCATGTGCAAATGGCTGCTCTTCACCTTGAGTGTTTATAGCTTTTGCCATGATTGTGACTCTGCCTTTTGCCTTAGGTCTGAAGCCAAACTTGAAAACCCTGAAAGCATGTGGTGAAAGTTCAGCTTCAAGCTCTGAGGCTTCCCAGGTTTTTCCGCTATCTAAAGAGATAAGAACCTCTTTAATACCATCTCCGCTGTCAAAGGCAACACCTTTCACAAGTACGTTTGAATTAGCAGTTATTTGAGTTGCAGAAGTTGGATATCCAATATATGATTTTACATTCATGGTTGTGATCGGCTTTGTCTTTGAGAAGATATTATCTTGCGTTTCACACTCACACTCATTATCGGGTATACGGTAAGCTTTGTCCATAAAAAAGAGCTCTTTATACTCTTTTGAGACAGTGATATTACTAAGCATCTTTACCCAGCTGTCAGCGTACATTCCCGGGATAATCAGACGAATAGGATAACCGTTTAAAAAAGGCAGATCTTCACCGTTCATCTCATAGGCGATAATCACATCATCTTTTACCTCATGAAGCTCCAGCTCTCTGACAAAGTTTGGAATCTTATCCATGACAGGTTTATCATCACCATTGAGTCCTATCCAAGAAGCACCATTTTTCAAGCCGGCACTTTTGAGGATATCCTTTAGTCTTACTCCCTTGAATTTTGCACAGCCATAGCTCCGCTTCCCCACTGAATACCACTTGTCGTAGGTGAGAAGGCAGAACGCGAGTTACCACCACACTGCATAACTGCTGTAAGTTCTACCTGTTCGTAGTTTTCTTTTAGATCTTTTATAGAGAGTGAAAGTGGTTTGTCAACAAAACCGTTGACGTTAATTCTGTAGGTACTTATATAAGTATGCGTTGGAATTTTAGGCATATGCCATCTAACGAAAAACTCGTCATTTGGAGTAATAGCTTTTGTAAAAGCATCTCTTGGAGTCTCAAGCAGAGGAGGTCTGTCGGAGTAGGTTATGAGTGGACGCTTCTCAGGAAAGGCAATAGTTGAGACCTTTTGTGTGTCTCTGGGTTGCTTTGTTGCCTTTGCCATTGCTGAGGAGGAGAGAGTAACTACTGAAGCAGCAACTGATAGTTTAAAAAAAGTCTCTTCTTTGCATTTAGTAAGGGTCCTAAGGATTTAATTATTTATTTTATCATAAAAACAGATTATGATATAATAGGTTCATAGGAATACAACTATGAGGAGGATATTATGAATGTTGCTCAATATACATTTCAATCGCCTTATTCAAGTCCTGTCCAAGTTGGAAGACTTGATCCGTCGAGTGTAAAAGAGGAGGAGGGTGCGTCAGCTACTTCATCTCAGCAGAGTGCACCGGTAGTAAATGAAACGCTTAGCAGTGCTCAAAATTTTGAAGCTACACAAGTGAGTGAAGTTACCCCGACAGTTAGTTCAAGTAATCTTTTGGATGTTTACGCCTAGATAGATACCTATTTACTTCTTGTAGTTATATCTATCCCTCTCTCTTTTAAAGCACTGCCTAGTTCAACGATTCTGTTTTTATACTTTTCTGATTGCATAAAACCCTCATAAGCATCTAACTCTTTTAACTGTACTTCTTCTGCAATGCTCTCCATCTCTGAAAAAACCTCTTGAAGCTCTGCTTCTAACTCTTCTACTGTTTTGCTCAAACTAAGTCCTCTTTTACTTTTTCTAAAATCCACGGCCATTCACCATATCCGCTGTCTGCATTTATATGCCCGGCATTTTCTAAAACTACCATCTCAACTCCAAGTGAGTCTCGAAGCTCTTGCGCCTCATCCATACTCATATATGGGTCATCTGTCGAGCTTATAAGCAGAGTCTCTTTGGCATGTGCGTTTTTTGGCATATCTAATGGGAAGAAGCTCTCGAGTTCATTAATGTCACACTTTATACTTGGAGGTGCTACAAGATAAAGTTTTTCTACCTTTTGAACACTCTCGCTGTTACAAAGATGAAACCAGAGAGTGTTTGCCAGTGAGTGACAAATTACAATGTCTGGCTTGAAATCTTTGAGATGAGCGATTAGCTCTTTTTTCCAAGTGGAAAAATCAGGAAAATCATAGTTGCTAAATTTTAAAAAGCTAACATTTCCATAATCTTTTGCTAATTCGCCCGCCAGCCAACTTTGCCAATGTGGATAATCACTTCCTTCCCAGCCGTGAAGCAGTAAAACTTTTTTATTCATTTGGTGTCTCCTTGTAACTTATTCAACTAACTTTTTGAAATTTTTGATTGTAAGTAGTTTTAGCCCCTCGCCCTTGAGTGCTTTTAGCTCACTTGAGTACCCACTCTTAGAAAAAAGAACAAAGGTGTCAGCTTCTATGCTCGAGTTCGCACAAATTTCTTGAAGACGGGTCAGTTCACTCTTTTTTACTTTAGAGTTTGTATATTTACATGAGCCGACGATAGTTTTTCCAGACTCTGTTTTAGCATAAATATCCAGCTCTATCTTGTTGTCCCAGTAAGATGAGATTTCAACTATCGGGTCCTCTTTCATACTAAGTTTTAAGACCTCATGAGAGAGTTGAACAAAAGGAAGTTGTATAAATTCACTCTCACGGTTTTTAAATCTCTCACGTACCTCTTTAAAATCACCATCACGCACACCTTTAAAGAGTGGAGATACAAAGGTAAACCAAAATCTTAAAAATGGAGAGGTGAAGTATAGTTTGTTTGAAACACTTTCATTTTCACTCCAAGAAGTAAATATCTTTTTAGATTTTTCTAGAGTGATAATCCCGGTTTCACATAACTCCTCAACTGCATTTGCACCAACTTCTGCAGATGTGTTGGCACGTTTGTAAGCTGTATGAGTTTGACCATCACCCATAGCTATACCGGTTAAGATAGAGTGATAAAGAGGCATGCCTGTTGTCAGTTCAGTTACATCATTTCGTATATATCTGAAGTCTGGGAGAATAAGTTTTTCAATAAGCTCAATTGATGGTTTTGATGTATCAATCTCACCCCAGCCAACTCCACCAAAGATGGCAAATTTTTCTAATGCGTCTTCAAAGTTTTTAGGCTTATGCTCTTTGTAAAATGATTGAAACTGCTCTAGTAGAGTCTTTTTGCTTAAAATGATGGGAACACCTTTATCTAGTATGTGAAATTATACAGCCTTTTGACTATAATTGCGTATAAATTAAATATTAGGAGTAATTATGTTAGATGGTACTCAAAGAAAAAATATAAAATCTGGTCAGAGTGTAGCTATAGTTTTAAAGCAGGATCAAGATACAGGACTCCTTACTGATGGTATTGTTAGAGACATACTGACTAAGTCACCAAAGCATCCTCACGGTATAAAAGTTCGTCTGATGAGCGGTGAAGTTGGACGAGTAAAAGAGATATATTAACTGATGGTACACACCATAATGAGCAAAAGCCCATTATAGTGGCAGGGACTCTTCGTCCCTACAACCCTCTAAAGCTAATAAAAGCGATGCTTTTAAATAAAATAAATTGCTACACAAAGACTACACACTATAAATGTAGAATACTTTTAGAATTCAAATTTTAAAGGACAAGAGATGAAAAAGTTACATTTAACAGCACTACTACTTGGTGCAGCTCTATTTACGGGAATGGGTGCTACCGCTCTAAGTGCAGAAGGTAAATGTGGAAAGGCTATGGAGAAACCAAATGGTAAGTGTGGTGACGATAGAAGTGAGAGAAGATACTCGAAGTGCGGTGACGACAGAGATGAGAGAAGATACTCCAAGTGTGGTGACGACAGAGATGAGCGAAGAAATTCAAAATGTGGTGATGAGAGAAAAGCTCCTAACAAAGCTATGAAATGCGGACAAGGAAAGTGCGGTTGATTTAAACTTATATCCATTCAACTTGTAAGCGACTAAATTTTAGTGGCTTACAAGTTCTGTTTTAATCTCTAAACCTATCTCGAATCACTAAAAAATCATCTAGATTATTTATAAACAGATCTACTAGATTTGGGTCAAAATGTTTTCCTCTCTCTTGTGTAAAAAGTTCTAGTATATCTTCTAATTCCCAGGCCTTTTTATAGACTCTGTCACTTCCAAGTGCATCAAATACATCAGCAATCGCAGTGATGCGACCATAAATATGAATCTCTTCACCACTGAGAGCCCTAGGGTAACCAGAACCATCCCATTTTTCATGATGCTCACGTGCGACTATGGCAGCAGTCTTTAAAATAGGTTTCTCGGAGCTTTTTAGCATCTCATATCCAAGTTCGGCATGAGTCTGCATGATTTTCCACTCTTCTAAGTCTAGTTTTCTTGGAGCATTGAGTACAGAGTCCGGAATCCCAACTTTGCCGATGTCATGCATCGGAGAGGCTATTTTTAACATATCTGCTTCACTCTCATCTAAACCATATAACATAGCAAGTAGTCTGGAGTATTTAGCAACTCTTTTTACATGATGTCCGGTCTCACGTGAACGTCGCTCACCAATCTCACCCATGGTATAGATAACTTCACGTTGTGTTGACTCTATTTCATTATTTAGTTCAACAACTTCAGTTATATCTGTTAGGTAGGCTAGTAAAAAATTCTCTTTAGATATTCCTTGTAATTGTATCTGATAATGGGCTCCATGACATTCAAACATAACAGTTTCAAGTTTATTATTTTTAATAATATTTTCATGTTTTTGAATATCTATATCCAAGATAGAGTGAAGGCATGTGATATCGTTGTTAGCCGCTTCATTTTTAAAGAGAACCTTTCCTTTCATATCAAAAATAAAAACTGCTGATGGATTGTATTTTGGTAAGAAAGTCAGATAATAGTTAGTAAGACTATATTTTTTATTTATTTTAAAAATATAGTAAAGAAAAC
>JBDLHW010000220.1:0-2880 GCA_039715155.1 Campylobacterota bacterium
AGATGAACCATTGGTTTGTTGCTCTATAGATAAGCGGTTTTTTTGTTCTCCAGCAATGTGGGTATGAGTGAACAAATTTACTTTGTTTAAGCAGTGAATCACCTAACATTTCCAAGATAGGTTCATTTGCTTTAAAGATGTGCATCCCAACAAATTCTTCAGGGTTTGGTAAAAGGTTTAAACCAACCACTGATTCATCATAACACCCTCTCTCATCAACTGGCATTACAACTTCAAGACCATATTTAAGTCCTACTTTGTAGTCATCTTCACCATGACCTGGAGCAGTATGTACACAACCTGTACCACCATCCATGAGTACGTGATCACCAAGTACTATTGTCGAAGTACGACCATTAACAGGGTTGATAGCTAAAAGGTTTTCCATCTCTGTTGCTGCGATCTTTCTACTTGCGTGTCCAGATACAACACCCTCTTCGATCATCACATCATAACGAGCTTCAGCTACAATGTGACCATCATCGGTCAGTACATACATCTCTTCAGGATTTAAAGAGATACCTGTATTTGAAGGAAGTGTCCAAGGTGTGGTTGTCCAGATAACAACACCTGCTTTACCCTCTACTCCCACTTTTTCTTTGGCTGCATCAGAAAGCTCAAAATGTACGTAGATAGAGTAATCTTCTTTATCTTCATACTCTACTTCTGCATCTGCAAGTGCAGTACGTGCTGCCCATGACCAGAAGATAGGCTTATGTCTCTCAACAAGTAAACCTTTCTGTGCCACTTCACAAAGTGTTCTGTAGATGTTTGCTTCAAATTTAAAGTCCATCGTTACATATGGGTTTTCCCAGTCTGCAATAATCCCTAAACTCTTAAAGCCATCTCTTTGAATGTCTACAAATTTTGCTGCATGCGCACGACAAAGTTCTCTAAACTTCTCCGTTGGCATTGCCTCTTTTTTGCTCTTACCAAGTTTCTCTTCAACTTTTTGCTCTATAGGCAAACCATGACAGTCCCAACCCGGCGTCATACGAACAGCTTTACCTTGAAAATAGTTGTACTTTAAAATGATATCTTTTAGGACTTTGTTAAGTGCATGCCCTATGTGAATGTCACCGTTGGCATAAGGAGGTCCATCGTGAAGTGTGAACATTTCTGCCCCATCACGTTTTGTTTTCATTTGTTCATAAATGCCAGTATCATACCATGCATTGTACTTTTTAGGTTCATTTGTTGGGAGGTTTCCACGCATCGGGAAATTTGTTTTAGGAAGAAGAAGTGTGTCTTTAAAATCCATTGTTGATAATACCTTGTTGATAGTCTTATATTATCGTGAGATTGTATCTAAAAGTGTATTATAATCTACTGTATAGTCTATGCTGACGTGATGGCTTCAATTGAATCCCTTTTTAAATTTCCAAATAATTCTATTTGTGGCGTTGTTGTTCTCATTACTTTTCTAGAAAAGTAACCAAAAGTCGTCATCTCTCTCGAATCGCTCCGCTTTCAAGGTCGTTCGAGATGACAGAGGCACGCAAGCGTGATTAATGGGGGATTTGATATAATCAAATCATGAAAATCAATTATGCAAATGTTGAAAAAATTGTTTTGAAACTTACTGAACAGAAACAAACTGTTTCTTTTGCTGAGTCTTGTACTGGTGGTCGTATTGCTGCGGCATTTACCGCTATTTCTGGGGCTTCTGCTGTGTTAAATGGATCTTGTGTAACTTATTCTAATAATATTAAACATGAGTGGCTGGGTGTTGAGAATGAAGTTTTGGAAAATTATGGTGCTGTGAGTTCTCAGTGTGTCTCTCAAATGTTAGAAGGGATGCAAAAACTTTCAGGAGCTGATTATGTTTTAGCAACTTCAGGCATCGCAGGACCTACCGGTGGTACTGATCTTAAGCCTGTCGGTACTATTTATATAGGGTTAAAAACACCCTTTAACCAAGAAGTATTTCAATGCTTTTTTAATGGAGATAGAGCTTCTATTCAAGAGCAGTCAACTACATTTGCCATACAGAAATTAGAAGAAGTGTTAGAAATTTAAAATATTTCCTAAATTCTCTTGACAATCAAAGCTTTCTGAGCTATAATTCCGTCCACTTATTCGAAAGATTAAGTCAAATAAATGACCTTTTAGCTCAGTTGGTAGAGCAACTCCCTTTTAAGGAGTGGGCCCATGGTTCGAATCCATGAAGGGTCACCACTATAACACAATGTCTGGTCGCTTAGCTCAGTTGGTAGAGCGCTACCCTTACAAGGTAGATGTCACAAGTTCGAGTCTTGTAGCGACCACCATTTATAATATATGTTTAATTCCATGACCCTTTCATCTAGTGGCCAAGGATATTGCGGTTTCATCGCAAAAACAGAGGTTCAAATCCTTTAGGGGTCGCCAAAGTTTTAAACAGATACAATGTTACGTTTTTGGTCGCTTAGCTCAGTTGGTAGAGCGCTACCCTTACAAGGTAGATGTCACAAGTTCGAGTCTTGTAGCGACCACCATGTACCTTTAAGTTTATTAAAGTACAATTCTTTTCAACCATTTATTTGGTTTATGCGCGGTGGTAGTTCAGTTGGTTAGAATACCTGCCTGTCACGCAGGGGGTCGCGAGTTCGAGTCTCGTCCACCGCGCCACTTCTTTCTAAATTATTTATCTTTTAAACTTATATCATTCTTTAAAAAAGAAATAACCTACTCTTGTGTATAATATGCAAAATTCTAATATTAAGTATATCAATGATCACAATTTTCATGTATGCCTTTGGCATCTCTCTAGTTACACTTATCATTGTTATATACTTATCACATAAACATGATCACTTTATAGATTCAAGTCATCAAGAAAAACCTCAAAACTTTCATGACTCTTGTACACCAAGATCTGGTGGCTTTGGTATATTTACA
>JBDLHW010000221.1:0-2847 GCA_039715155.1 Campylobacterota bacterium
AGACTTCACCAAGTTCATTTGCACTTGCAGCTCCAAAAGCTACCCCACCTGTTTGCGCGGCAATTTTTATCAGCATATTTTTGTTGTACTCATTAGGTCCGCCTATTCCTACCGGATAAACCTTTACACCCTGTTTTTTTGCCAAATCTATAGCTGCATCAAAAGGAAATCTGCTGTCAGGTGTGTTAAATCCATCTGTGAGCAAAATAGCTATTTTTGTTTTTGATTTTGATGTCTTGAGTAAGTTTACACCCTGAGCAAGCGACTCATAGAGAGCTGTAAACTTTCCCGCCATCCCGATGTAAAGGTTTGAGACTATACCCTTTAAGATATTAGCATCATACGTGAGAGGAGATGCTATAAATGAGTAGGAGCCAAAAACCACAATTCCGATATTGTCATTTTGTCTTCTTGCAATAAAGTCAGATACTATCTCTTTTACAACATCAAAACGTGTTAAGTCTCTGTTGCTCTCATCAAAACCCTTCGCCTGCATAGACTGGGAAGCATCTAAAATAAGTGCTATCTCATAACCATCTTTTGGTTCCAACTCATAAGGTTCATCTGTTACAGGTGACATAAGTGCTACTATGAGCATTGAGATACCGAGCCACTTTAAAAATATAAGTAGTTTAGACGAGTTCAGTGAAGCTTGCATAAACTGTGCAGTATGAGGAAAGTATATAGAGGGGAGTCTCATTTTACAAACATTTGCACAAAAGATAAAAACCAGAATAAAAAAAGCTACACTCGGATACTCAAAATAAAGGCCGTCAAACATCTATCATGCCCTTGTAAAGTTCAATATAACCTAGGGTCTCTTCATCAAATGCTTCAACAGATTTTTTGTACTTAAACTCTTCGAGTCTTGATGTAATATTTTTATACATCTCAGACTCTCTCACGCCATCATTGGCAAATGTCATGCCATATCTGCTTATGGCATAGGCTGCATTTTTAGTGTCACTCAGATCAAGCGAGTCGAGAAGCTTTAAATGCTCTTTTCTCTCGTTGTATGCATTTAATTTTTGTATATATTTATAGAGCAGATAAAGAAGAACACCTAATACTAAAAGAGCCAAGAAAACAGTGCCTAAAAGATAATAAAAAGAGTACTCCTGCACTTCGACTATCTCTTTTATATCATGAAGTGGAACATCATAAATCTTTTGAGTATCTACCATCATCTTCCCTCAAACAATCTTCTAAGATTTACACTCGCTATATCATCTGTATAAACCTTAGTAAATCTGACCTGATGTTTACGAAAGGTATCATAAAGCTCGTGGTCATGCTTTTGAACTTTTGCAGCATAGGCCTGGACACTTGAGCGGTTAAAATCACCCTCTAAAACAGCCCCGCTCTCAGGATCAACTAAAGATGCAAAACCCATTTCAGGTGGTTGTTCCTCAAGTCTATCCCTAATAATAACAGATACAACTTCATGCTTTTTAGCAAGCAGTTTAAAGTCAGGGATCTCAAAAAAGTCTCCAACTATTAGAATCAGAGATTTTCTTTTTAAACGTTTAAAGAGAGTATCTGCAATCTCCTTGAAGTCAACCTTGGAGTTTAATGCATCGAACTCTAAAATATCTTTGGTAATAGTCTGCACTTGATGGACTTTTTTGCTGGGTTTTGAATGAGTTATCATCTTGTCTGTAAATATATATGAACTTAAAAGGTCGCCATTTTTAACAGTGGAGAATCCAAGCAGAGCATTCACCTCAGCAATCATATCCTGCTTAAACTTATCGCCTCCAAAATGTACACTTCCATTTAAAACAGAGACTAAAACTACATTCAACTCACGCTCTTCACGAAAAATCTTAATAAAAGGCTTTTGCATCTTAGCCGTGATATTCCAGTCTATATGACGAATATCATCACCAGCCATATACTCACGTAGCTCTATGAAGTCATAGCCCTCACCGTGAAATATTGATGGGTTGTTTCCGACCATCTCGCTGAAGACTTGACGTCTAGCACGAACCAAAATTTTTTGTAGTTTACTCAACTTTTAAGCCTAAGGAATTGCTACAGTTTCAAGTACTTTTTGGATAATTTCATCAGTCGTAATACCCTCAGCTTCTGCTTCGTATGTTAAAACAATACGGTGACGCATAAGCTCTTTAGCGATGTAAGCTACATCAACAGGAGTCACAAAATCCTTACCTCTCATAAATGCCATCGCTTTTACAGCTTTAAACATATCGATACTCACACGAGGTGAAGCTCCAAACTGGATATAGTCTTTAATCTCATCTAACTCATACTCACTCGGATTTCTAGTTGCGTTTACAAGTTCTATCATATACTCTTCAACTTCAGTGTCTACATGTACATCTTTTATCTGCTGTTTTAGTTTCTCTAAATCATCTGAGTCAAGTACTGCATTTATCTCTTCAAAACTTCCACTTGATATACGTCTGGCAATCTCAAGCTCTTCTTCTTTTGTGTTGTAATCTACAACTAACTTCAACATAAATCTATCTAACTGAGCTTCTGGAAGTTGGTAAACCCCCTCTTGTTCAACCGGGTTTTGAGTAGCCATTACAAAAAATGGAGGGTCAAGTTTAAAAGTTGTATCACCTAAAGTCACCTGCTTCTCCTGCATAACTTCAAGAAGTGCTGATTGTACTTTTGCAGGAGCACGGTTAATCTCATCCGCTAAAAGAAGGTTCGTGAAGATAGGACCTTTTTTAATTTTAAACTGATTGTTTTGAGGGTCATAAATCTCTGCTCCTAAAATATCTGATGGTAAAAGGTCTGGAGTAAACTGTGCACGTTTAAAGTTTAATCCCAATGCCTTTGAGAGAGCATTTACAGTTGTAGTTTTTGCAAGACCAG
>JBDLHW010000222.1:0-2846 GCA_039715155.1 Campylobacterota bacterium
AACAGAACTGTTAAACGTTTTCTTCGTCTCAGTAACTCTATATAGCTTGGGTCGTGTTTAATGATCTCTACATACTCATTTTTCATATTTTTCCATTTAAGATAATTTAGTATTTTTTTAAAAGAGAAGATTATAGCGGTTTAGTTTTACAATATTAAAAAAATTTAACTATAATTGCAAAAATTAAAACCTAAAGGCTATACAATGTTTGGTAAAAAATTAAAAAACTACGACTTAAGCGCTGATGAGTTAAGTAAACTTCAATATGCAAAATTCACAACAGGCAAAGGTGTTATCTGGCTAAAACTTTTCCCGGATGAAGCTCCAAATACAGTTGCTAACTTTGCACATTTAGCAAATTCTAACTTTTACAATGACTTAAACTTTCACCGTGTTATTCCAGGTTTCATGGCTCAGGGCGGATGTCCTGATGGAACTGGTGCAGGCGGACCAGACTGGGCAATAGCTTGTGAAACTGATAAAAACACATCTGTACATAAACCAGGTACACTCTCAATGGCTCACGCTGGACCAAATACTGGTGGAAGTCAATTCTTCATCACTTTTGTTGACACGCCTCACTTAGATGGTGTTCATACTGTTTTTGGTGCAATTGATGAAGATGATGCTGAGAGCTTCAAGGTTCTTTCTCAGATTCAAAATCAAGATGAGATTAAAAGCGTAGAAGTAGTAGAGAGTAAATAGCGTTTACTATAACTTCTACATTGGCTAGTTTTTAGAACTAGCCAAAAGTAACACTTTTAATTCTCCAATCTCCTCTCTTAATCTAGAGAGCTCATCTTTTGTACTATCATCACAATTGTGAACCTCATCTATTATGTTTGTCTCTTCTGCTCTGTTTATTTCAGCCATTGCATCCACTACAACTGCAACAATAAGATTTACCATAATAAATGTCACCATAAATATATATGGAACAAAGAATGTCCACGCATATGGATGAACTTCCATCATAGGTCTAACAATACCCATCGACCAAGACTCTAGTGTCATAACTTGAAAAAGTGTGTAAAAAGATTCGCCCAGACTCCCAAACCACTGAGGAAATGTTGCGCCATAAAGTTGTGTAGCCATAATTGCAAAGATATAGAAGAAGAGAGTCAACAGCGCTGCAATGGAGGCCATTCCGGGTATAACACTAACAAGTGCCATCACAACTTTTCTCATCTGTGGAACAACAGTAACAAGTCTCAGTAGTCTTAGCACTCTCAATATTCTAAGTATCTCAAAACCGGCACTCGCAGGTACAAGTGAAATTGCAACGATAGTAAAATCAAACAGACTCCACCCATCTTTAAAAAATGAGACCCTATGTGCATATATTCTCAATAGAATCTCTATAGTAAAAACAGTTATAACAAAAACATCAAAGGCGTTGATAAAAGCACCATACTCAGATGTAATAGCTTGAGATGTCTCTAAGCCCATTGTAATACCATTTATTACAATAAGCAGTATAATAAAGTTTTGAAACCTGCTATTTTGGACTAATTGTAAAATTTTTTCTTGCATTTTAAACCTCTAAATTAAAATTTTTGAAATTTTATCAGAGTAAAATAAATTAATAATTAGTATAAAACAGTTACAAAGATTCTTAAAAAGAAAACTATATCTTTGACTAATCTTCGATACAGCGTATTGCAAAGCCTCTAGAACGACGATCCGTGTATATATCTGCATTTTCAGAGGCATTCAGAAAATATGATTGATTTCCATCGACACCATTTAACCATAAATATGTGTCATCTCTTACATTGATAAGATCACCGTCACTATTGTCTCTTTCGCCAGCAGATGGTAATTTTAAAAAATTATTAAAAGCATCCACATTGCTTCCAAAAGGATCACTTGCATTATTATCTAAAGTCTCATCTCTTAACTCTATAACTGTTGGAACTCTATACCCTACCGGACAAACAGAGTCTCCATCTATTTTACTCCAGTTAAAACTTCTCAGACTTCCATCATCATCAACAAGAGGTTCTGCCCAGTCATCAGGAGCTGCTGATGTTATAATAAAATCCTCTCCAGCATCAGCAATATCTAATGCCAGTGTTGAGTTAATATCACTAGACTTATCTTCATGTCCGTCATAATTTCTACCCCATTGATAATAATCTCCATAACAAGCCATATCATCCGGTGCTTCACAGACACGGATAGCACCCAAATTTCTATCTAACCAAACCTTTCCCGTATATGGGGAGGTGACACTTTTGTATCCTGTACCATTATGTATTATAAAATCAGCATCACTTCCACCACTACAAGCAGAAAAAAGCAGACTAAAGAGCAATAAAACTACAGCAAAAAACTTACCTTTTTTCATAATAAACTCCACTACTAAACTATAAATATTAATCCTTATCTACTATAATACCCTAAAACAATAAAGGCAAAACTATCTTAGTACATATATGTTGCAGTGTTGATTCACACTTTTTTTTAGAAAAACTCCAAGATGATTTTCCAGGTGAAAAGCTGACCGGTTTTTTTTATGACCCAAATATTCATCCATACTCTGAGTATCAACTACGTCTGCTAGACGTTCAGCGCTCTTGCAAAAAACTTGGAATTGAAGTTATTGAGGGAGAGTATGATTTTGAGAACTGGATGCAGGCAGTTCGCGGTTTGGAAAAAGAGCCTGAAAAAGGTGCTAGATGTGAAGTCTGTTTTGATAAACGTTTTATCACAAGTGCACAAAAAGCGCTTGAAATCGGTGAAGATAAAATCACAACTACTCTGCTTGTTAGCCCTCTAAAGTCTCAAGAGCAACTAAAACGTGTCGGCGATGAGTTTCATAAAAAGCATGGTGTTGAGTTTAT
>JBDLHW010000223.1:0-2841 GCA_039715155.1 Campylobacterota bacterium
AATTTTTGTTAAACAATCTTACCTAAATAAGTTTTTTTAATATATTAATATCAATAAAATTTAAAGAATATCACAAAGTTATTACAAATTTATACACTATTTATTAATTACTCTCTGTTTCGTAGCATATCTCTTTGGCTATATACCAATCTGCAATTCCCTGATCATTATACTGGTACTCTCTTTGCCCAGGAGGTATTACGGCATTTCTAAGTTTCGAGCGAATGATTCCCATAATAATAAAAGTCAGAACTAAAGTCAGAGCAGCAATGAAGTAGTCATAGAGGTACCATGACAGCAGACCTGCCACAAAGGTAGTAAACTGTAAAAAGAGTCTTAATATAAAAGAAGCAAGTCTACATTTTTTTGAGTGGAGTTTCGGTGTCGGTTCAATCATATCTATAAAATCGTTTTGCATTTGACGATTATATCTAAAATCTAGGTATCATATAGTTTTAAGAGTAGGAAGTTAAATGCGAATAATTTTTAGTCTGCTTATTTATATTTTTATTAACAAGTCACTGCTATATGCTGAAATAAATAATCAGGAGATTTCAAAAGAGCTAAACAGTGCAGTAATATTCATGTACCATCGCTTTGGTGATGATAGATATCCATCTACAAATATTACTATTGAGCAGTTTGAGAAACATCTGGAGTATATAGAAAAAAACAGTTTTAATGTTTGGCCGCTTTCAAAAATTGTTCGTTATATTATAGAGGGGAAAAAGCTTCCTAAAAAAACAGTAGCACTAACTATAGATGATGCATATATAAGTACATATACAGAGGCTTACCCCAGACTAAAGAAAAGAAGCTTTCCCTTTACCATCTTTGTGAGTACAAATGCGGTAGATGGTTCATCAAAAAATTATATGAACTGGAGTGAACTACGTGAGATGAGTATGAATGGTGCTGAGTTTGCTAACCACTCTCTGACACATGACTATTTACTTTCTGAAAAACCTGAATCTTCTAAGCAGTGGAGGAGTCGTATAAAGAGTGAAATCCAAGGAGCACAAAGAAGGCTCCATGAAGAGCTTGGAGATAAGACAAATGAAAACCCCAAACTTTTCTCATATCCGTTTGGGGAGTACGATAAAAATGTAATTAAACTCTTAAAGGAGCTCGATTATGTCGGTATTACTCAGACATCAGGAGTTTTTAGCAGTGACACAGATTTAAGAACTCTGCCACGTTTTGCAATGGCTGAGGCTTATGGAAATATAGAGGACTTTATCTTGAAGATAAATACACTTCCTCTGCCGGTAAAGAGTCTTTCACCAACTGAACCTATAGTCAGATCAAATAACCCGCCGCTATTAGAGTTAAAACTTCAAAGAGCCATTGATAATTTACAATGCTATATATCATCAGGTGAAAAAATAGAGATAGAGTGGATATCAAAAACAGAGCTCAAGATGCAAGCCAAAAACCCTTTAAAAGCCCCAAGAGACAGATATACATGTACTGCACCTGCAAAAGAGGGCAGATGGTACTGGCATAGTAATTTATGGATAATTAAATAGTATAGATATATATTTACTAAACTGACTAAGTAAAGTTTAGTCTAATAGACTAATATAACTTGATACTATTTGAAACTATTAATCTTTTTTTGCTATAATCCTATAAAATTATTCAAGGAAATTAAAAAATGGCAAAACATCAGTTCCAGACAGAAGCAAATCAGATATTAAACTTAATGATTCACTCACTATACTCAAATAAAGAAATTTTCATTCGTGAGTTAGTATCAAATGCTTCAGATGCACTTGATAAGTTAAACATGTTAGTTTTAACTGACGAAAAATATAAAGATGTTACATTTGCACCTCGCATAGATATCGTTGCGAACAAAGAGGCAAAAACGTTAACGATTAAAGATTCTGGTATCGGTATGAACGAAGAGGATTTAATGAACAACCTCGGTACTATCGCAAAATCGGGTACTAAAGCATTCTTAGAGAACCTGACGGGAGATCAAAAAGAGGATTCTAATCTTATTGGTCAGTTTGGTGTTGGTTTTTATGCATGTTTTATGGTTGCAGACAAGGTAGAAGTTACAACAAAAAAAGCAGGAGAAGAGCAGGCTCTTGTATGGACAAGTGCAGGTGATGGTTCTTTTGAGATAGAAAATACAACTCAAGATGGTCATGGTACTACAATCGTAATGCATCTCAAAGATGATGAAGATGAGTTCTTAGAAGCACATAGAATAGAGAGTATTATTAAAAAGTACTCTAACCACATTCCTTTTCCAATCTTTATGGATAAAGAGAAGCATATTGCTGCTGTTATGGATGATGAAGGCAAAGAGGAGTTAGAACCATCTCGTACTGAGATAGAGAATGAGCAGATTAACCGTGCAAATGCACTCTGGACGATAGCTAAGAAAGATGTGACAGATGATGAGTATAAAGATTTTTACAGCTCAATCGCACATTCGTCAGAAGAGCCTTTAACTTGGATGCATAACAAGGCTGAAGGTGCAGTTGAATATACTACACTTTTCTACATCCCAAGCAAAGCACCAATGGATTTAAATAGAGTTGATTACCAAACAGGTATCAAGCTATATATTAATCGTGTATTCATTACAGATGATGAAAAAGAGTTAATGCCGGTATACCTGCGTTTCCTTCGTGGTATTATTGATTCAAAAGATCTGCCACTAAATGTATCTCGTGAGATTTTACAGTCAAACGCAGTGATGAACAAAATCAAAAAATCATCTGTGAAAAAAGTTCTCTCAGAGCTTTCTAAAATGGCTAAAAAAGATAGTGAAAAATATGATGCATTTTACGCAGAGTTTGGAAATACACTTAAAGAGGGTCTTTA
>JBDLHW010000224.1:0-2802 GCA_039715155.1 Campylobacterota bacterium
GAGTTAGGTGTTGAGTCTATCGATTTAGTATGTGTAAACCTTTACCCGTTTAAAGAGACTATCGAGAGAACTGATGACTTTGATGATATTATTGAAAACATCGACATCGGTGGACCTGCAATGGTGCGTTCAGCGGCTAAAAACTTTGACTCTGTAATCATCGTGACAAATGTAACTGATTATGATGAAGTTATCGATGCAATTGAGAATGAGAAAAACACAAAAGATTTCCGTCGTGGGTACATGATAAAAGCTTATGAGCATACAGCAGCTTATGACTCTATGATTGCTAACTATATGAATGAGCGCTTCAACGAAGGTTTCGGTGAGAAACAGTTTGTAGTTGGAAACAAAGTTATGGATACTCGTTATGGTGAGAACCCACACCAAAAAGGTGCACTTTATGAGTTTGATAAGCACTTCTCAAACAATTTTAAAACACTCAAAGGTGAAGCAAGTTTTAATAACCTGAATGACCTTAACGGTGCTGTGAAAATTGCTGCTGGTTTTGGGACTGAAAACGCAGTATGTATCTCTAAGCATGGTAACCCTTGTGGTCTTGCTATTAAAGATAGTCTGCTTGAAGCGTATACAGAAGCTCTTAAATGTGACCCTGTATCTGCGTTTGGTGGTGTTGTAGCTGTAAATGGTACTGTTAATAAAGCAATGGCCGAGAAGATGAACGAGATTTTCTTAGAAGTGGTAATCGCTGGTCGTATTACAGAGGAAGCTCAAGAGGTATTTGCCGCTAAGAAACGTATCAAACTTTTTGAGATGGGAGCTGATAACTTAGTGCTTGCAAATGACAAGAAAGACTTTAAACACATCGATGGCGGATTTGTTTTCCAAGATGCTGACAATGTTGGAGCAGATGAAGTTAAAAATGCGAAACTTGTGAGTAAAAAAGCGGCAGATGCACAAGATATGAAAGATATGGAGATAGCATACAAAGTAGCATCTCTTACAAAATCTAACTGTGTTGTATATGTTAAAAACTCAGCTATGGTAGCAGTTGGTATGGGTATGACATCACGTGTTGACGCTGCTCAATGTGCACTTAAAAAAGCAAAAGATATGGGTCTTGATGTGACTGGTGCGGCTTTAGCATCGGAAGCATTCTTCCCATTCCGTGACTCTATTGATGCTGCAGCTGCAGCTGGTGTGAAAAATGTAATTGAGCCTGGTGGTTCAATTCGTGATGAAGAGATTATCGAAGCTGCTAATGAGTTTGGTATGTCTCTTTACTTCTCAGAAGTTCGCCACTTCTTACATTAAGGGCTAGAGCATTCAATGTTTATAGAAAAAGAGTTACTTCTATTTGATTTAGATGGTACACTTATTGACAGTGCACCAGATTTAGCTCTCTCTGTAAACTATATGCTTCGGACTATCAACCATAATGAGTTCAGTGAAGAAGTCATAGACTCATGGGTTGGTAATGGTGCTCAAACTCTAGTTAAACGTGCCCTTAGCGGTAACAAAACTGTTGATGAAAATATAGATAGTGACCTGTTTGATAAATCACTCTCTATATTTTTAGAGTATTATAAAAATAACCTTTGCGTTAAAACTACTCCCTATCCAGATGTTAAAACAACACTTCAAGCTCTTAAAAGCGATGGTTATAAGCTAGCTATTATCACAAACAAACCATTTGACTTCATAGAACCTATTCTAAAGCAGTTAGAGTTAGATAATCTTTTTGAACTCTGTATTGGTGGAGACTCTCTAAGCGAGAAGAAACCAAGTCCTCTGCCTCTTCAATATATGTGTGGAAAATTTAATATTAAAGCAAGAAACACTCTTATGATAGGTGACTCTAAAAATGATATATTAGCGGCAAAAGCTGCAAATATTCAAAGTATAGCTGTAAGTTATGGATATAACTACGGAGAAGATATTAGAGTTTATAAACCTGATTTTACTGTTGATAACTTCTCAGGTATCTTAGAGACACTTCTTTAGATTATGAAAAAAATTGCAATAGTTGGTGGCGGTATTGCAGGTTCATCAATTGCTCTTTATTTGAGTGAGCTTGGAGTTGATGTCACACTGTTTGAGAAGAAAGAGTCCCTTGTTGATGGACCACCTATCTGTCATCTTCACGCAGGTGGAAACCTCTATAGAGAAATCTCAGATGAGCAGTGTCTGACTCTTTTAAAGGAGTCTATAGAGCTAGTACAGCTCTACCCTTGCGCTGTTGATTTTAGACCGACTGTAATTGCCGTTCCTACTGATGATGGTGGAGAGCCAGAAGATCTTTTTAAACGTTTGCAAATGTTAAAAGATGAGTATACCCGCTTAATAGATGAAGATATCACAAACAGAGTACTTGGCAGTGCTGATGATTACTATAAAGTTTTTGACAGAGATATGGTAGAAGCATTAAAACTGAGAGATACTTTAGAAAAGCCTGTTACGCTAGATGAGTGGATGATACCTGTCATCAAAAATATTGATTTAGATAAGGTCAAGTTTCCACTTATTATGGTTCAAGAGTATGGGTTAAACATATTTAGACTTGCTGCGAGTGTGACTCTTGCACTAGAGAGTATATCGAATGCTCACGTATTACTCAGAACAGTTGTTACAGATATCAAAAGAGAAGAAAATAGTTATACCCTGAAGTATAAACAGAATGAATCAGAAGAGGAAGCGAAGTTTGATTATCTTATAAATGCAGCTGGATTTAAAAGTGGTGAGATAGATGATATGTTGGGATTTAAACGTGATAGATTTGTTGAGTTTAAAGCTGCTTATGTAACAAAGTGGAAAAATGATGAGGTTTGGCCAGAGCTTATA
>JBDLHW010000225.1:0-2792 GCA_039715155.1 Campylobacterota bacterium
CATACAGAGACTCTGATCCCAGGTATGACTCACCTCCAACATGCACAACCGATTAATTTCGCATTTCACTTAGGTGCATACCTCTCTATGTTTAAACGAGATATTGAGAGATTCGAAAGCTCACGTGAGCGCAATAACATATCTCCTCTTGGTTGTGCAGCACTGGCTGGTACTCCACACAATGTAGATAGAGGTATGACTGCAGACCTTTTAGGCTTTGACTCTGTAAGTGTGAACTGTCTAGATACAGTAAGTGACAGAGATTTTGCACTTGAGATTCTTTTTAATATCTCAACTATGATGATGCATATCTCACGTCTCTCTGAAGAGCTTGTTATGTGGTCATCTTATGAGTTTGGTTTTGTAGAACTAAGTGATGAGTACTCTACTGGTAGCTCAATCATGCCACAGAAGAAAAATCCGGATGTACCTGAACTTCTTCGTGGAAAGACTGGTCGTGTTTATGGTTCACTTATGGGACTTTTAACAGTAATGAAAGGACTTCCTTTAGCTTATAACAAAGATACTCAAGAGGATAAAGAGGGTGTTTTTGACTCTATTGAGACAGCTGAGATTTCATTAGAGATTTTAAAAGAAGCTATTAAAACTATGGAAGTCAAAGATTACAACATGGAGGATGCTTGTGCAATTGGGCACTTGAGTGCTACTGATTTAGCTGATTATTTAGTTGAAAAGTGCGATATCCCTTTCCGTGAAGCTCACTTTATTACTGGTCGTGCCGTAGCGAAAGGCGAAGAGTTAAAAGTAGATTTATCTAAGATGGATTTTAAATATCTTAAAGAGATAGATGAGAGAATAAGTGAAGACGTTATGGAGTTTTTAGGTCTGAGACACTCTATGAATGCAAGAACTTCCGAGGGTGGAACTGCAACTGCAAGAACAGTAGAGCAGTTGAAATATTTTAAAAATTACTTGAAAATCTAGCTCGATAGAGTTTAGCTTTAGAACCATAGCGGCTAGCGTAGGTAGCGGAATTACTTCCGATACCGTCATAAGTAAATGGAGGTTTCCTTCATTTTATAAAATAAAATTAAGGATTATAAATGAAAGTATCAATCACACATCAAGATGGAATGAAATTTGAGGCTAAAACAGCTAAAAGCAGTTTTATAATTGACTGTCCGGTAATATCCCCAGTTGAATACTTCCTATCAGGTCTTATCACATGTAGTGCAACTGATATTATTTTGATTCCTAAGAATCAGGGTAAAACTGTAACTGATTTAGTAGTTGATGGAGAGGTAATAAGAGCTGAGTCTCATCCTTGTAAATTTGATACACTTCACTTAACATACAGCTTCAACTCAGATGGCGATGATGTGACTGCTGCTCGCTGGGTTATGGCCTCTTTAGAGACATACTGCTCAACAATAAATACTATTCGCGATACAACGAAGATAACATACTCTATCACTCACAACGGTAACTTGATCCGTGAGCATGAAGAGATGATATCTGGTGGCGGCTCAAACATCGATATGGGCGATATCCAAGGGTGCCCAGCTTAGAGAAAGTCTTACCTAAAGAAAATCTTGTGGATTGGCATCACTAAAATGACCCCATTTTAGTTTTGCACCACCTAAAACGTGGAAGTGAAGGTGTTTTACCTCTTGTCCACCGTTATCTCCAATATTTGTTATAACTCTATATCCACTCTCATCTATTTTAGTCTCTTTAGCAATATCTTGAATAAACTTTGTCATATTTGCCATCAGTTCAGGGTTGAGTTCGTTAAAACTATCAACATGAACTTTAGGGATTGCCAAGATATGAACAGGTGCCTTTGGGTTTATATCATGAAATGCAAGAAACTCGTCATTTTCTAAAATTATGTTTGATGGTATCTCTTTATTGATTATTTTACAGAATAGACACATGGAAAAATCCTCATTTTTATTTAATTATATCACAAACTAAACTTAATGAAGCTATATATAAAACATTTTTTACTATAATCTATTTTAAAATTTGTAATGCTACAAGCATAAACTTAGGAGCTCTATTTGAAAGAGTGGTACGACAAGATTAACGACGCACAGAGTGTCGAAACTTTAGAAGAGATTCGTATATCTCTCTTTGGTAAAAAAGGAATTTTAGCAGCAGAGTTTGCTAAGATGAAAACTGCACCAAATGAAGAAAAAGCACAAATAGCAAAAGATTTAAACAACCATAAAACTGGACTGATGAATGAGTTTACTGCAAGAAAAATTGCACTTCAAACATTAGAACTACAAGAGGCGATGAAGGCTGAAGCGATAGATGTTTCTCTCTTTAGCACTTCTAGCCAAGCAGGTGCACTACACCCTGTTATGGAGACAATGGACAAAATTGTAGAGTATTTCAGCTCTATGAATTTTGCAGTTAAAACTGGGCAGATGGTTGAAGATGATTTTAATAACTTTGAAGCACTAAACCTTCCTAAGTATCATCCAGCTCGTGATATGCAAGATACTTTCTACTTTAAAGATGAAATGCTTCTAAGAACGCATACATCACCGGTTCAGATTAGAACGATGATGAACACAAAGCCACCTATCCGTATGATAGCACCGGGTGCTGTTTTCCGTCGTGATTATGACTTGACACATACACCTATGTTTCACCAGATTGAGGGTCTCTTAGTTGATGAAGAGGGTAAGGTCTCATTTGCAAACCTAAAGTTTATTTTAGAAGACTTTTTGAAGTATATGTTTGGCGATGTGGAAGTACGTTTTCGTCCCTCTTTTTTCCCGTTTACAGAGCCATCTGCAGAGGTTGATATCTCTTGTGTG
>JBDLHW010000226.1:0-2792 GCA_039715155.1 Campylobacterota bacterium
GGAGTACGAGGAACATCAAGCATTTTATACATTGGATGAAAAGCAGAGAGGTGCCATGGTATAGATTTGTCAACACTGGCTATAAATTTTGCAATCTCTCGTATCTCTTCATCAAAGTCATTTTTACCTTGAATCAGCAGAGTCGTTATCTCTATCCATATTCCTTTAGCGTGAGCATACCTGACTGCTTCAAGTACCGGTTTGAGTTTGGCACCGCATATCTCTTTGTAAAACTCATTTGAAAAGGATTTAATATCGATATTCATCCCGTCTATATATGGCGCTAAAAGGTCAATCGCCTTATGAGTCTCATAGCCACTTGTGACATAGATGTTTTTTATTCCCTTTTCATGTGCCAGTTTCGCTGTGTCATATGTGTACTCAAAAAAGACAATAGGCTCATTATAGGTATATGCGATAGAGTCACACCTGTTTTCTATAGCAAGTTCAACAATACGCTCAGGTGAAAGTTTTTGACCTACAATCTCGTGTGAATGCTCTTTAGGGTATTGTGAGATATCATAGTTTTGACAAAACGTACATGAGAAGTTACAACCCACCGTTCCCACTGACATCACATCACTTTTTGGAAGAAAATGAAACATAGGCTTCTTCTCTACAGGGTCAATATTTAGAGCGGCAGCCAGACCGTAGACAAGTAGTTTTAGTTCACCACCTTCGACTTTTCGTACACCGCAGATACCATATTCACCCTCACCAAGTACGCAAGCCTGCGAACACGCTTCACATAAAACCTTCCCACTTTTAATCTCTTTACTTAACCATGCTGCGTGAGACATAATATCTCCTTTGCATTATGATATCATATAATCTGATAAGTTATGGTTAGGTATACTGTTTAAAAAGAGTAAATAGAGGTAAATATTATGGATGGTAAAATCGTTGTTACGTATAGAGTTTTGTGTCAAACAGACCTAAATAGTGATATTTCTTTAGCAGAACTGCTTTTGAATGAAAAAGTTATCAAAGCCATTAAAAGTGAATTTGCAAAAGGTTTAAGAAATATAGAACTAACCACACAAAGTGAAGAGACATCACTCAAAATATCAACTACCAAAGAGCTTTACACATTTGAAGTCTTAAAAGATGACTTTGCAGATATATTGGTCTTAGCAGAAGATGATGCTACGGCAAAGAAGCTACTAAAAAAAGATTGTGACCGTGTAGAACTAGTTAATATAGAGACACTGGTTATTTAATAATGTAACAGTAAGAACATTAGGAGGTATTATATTATGATTACTAGATACATAATTTTAACAACAATTCTCTCCTCGTTGCTTCTTGGAATGAATCAGACTTCTTATTCAGTCGATGAAGATTTAAGAGATACGAGTTATGCTGTACAAGAGAAAAAATACTCTGAGGACGATAGAGTGCAGTATCTTTTTGTCAATTTAATTTTGACACCGAAAGATGATGACGATTATTTTTTTGGTACTGAAACAGATGAGAAAGAAAATGGTCTTTCAATGGAGTACTATCTTCAAGCTTATAAACTATTTTATCTCAAAGCCGGTATTGGTAAAACCAGATATACTTACACGGAGAGCTACCCTTCATCGGGAGCAATAGTTGAACATAAAAATGTTAGTTTCAATTATATACAAGCTGGTGTTGCTATAGCTGCATATGAAGACAAGTATAGCAATATTACACTTGATCTTGACTATATGTCACCATTTAGTGCATCGGCAGAAGGGGAAATTTATGGAACATCTGTTCTAGTTAAGAAACCTGATTCAAGAGCTGTATTTTCATGTAATGCCAATATTTGTGCCGATCACATATGTGGTGGTATCGGTATTTCTTCCCAGCGATATGGCCACGGTGCATCGTTCTATTTTAGAATCGGTGGCAAATGGTAAATTTTGCTTAATCTTTATAGTTAGGTTAGGAGAAAAGTATGGAAACAATTCCAATTCTAAACTTGCTTTTTATGCTTCTGCCATTAAGCATAGTTGGATATTACTACTATAAATGGACAGACAACTCTGCAGAAGTACTATACGCAACCGTTAGAATGGTACTTCAACTTTTACTCATAGGTTACGCTTTAGTATATATCTTTAAAAATGATTCCTGGTATTTAGGTTTTTTTATCATTTTATTTATGATTATAATGTCAAGTTTTATTGTTTTAAGAAATGTTGAACAGAAGAGTATCTCCACATATTTCATCATATTTTTTTCAATTGCTATAGGAGGTACTCTAAACCTTGTTTTGATTATAGAGTTTGTACTGGATATAACACCATTTTATGAACCGAGATATGTAGTTCCATTGGCCGGTATGATATATGCAAACTCTATGAACGCCGTATCTTTAGCTGCAGAGAGATTTGAAAAAGAGTTAAATACATTACCAAAAGCGCAAGCAAACAAAACTGCTTTTAAGGCCTCTATGATACCTAGAATTAATACATTTTTAGCTGTAGGAATTGTAGCACTCCCTGGTATGATGACAGGACAGATACTCTCAGGAGTAGATCCATTAGTGGCTGTTAGATATCAGATTGTGGTAATGGCTATGGTACTTGGCAGTTCAGGGATTAGTGTTATACTATATCTAAATATGGTTTCTAAACTTAAACCAATCGAGTGAGGATGATATGGAAAATTTTATAACTCTGCTTAAAATGCCGCTTGCTGCAGTTGCGGGTGGATATATAATTTTAGTTGCTCTGATGTCTGTTTTTCAGTCAAAACTGATCTATTTTCCATCTACAGAGATAAAGACAAACCCTCAAGCAATCGGTCTTGAGTATGAA
>JBDLHW010000227.1:0-2788 GCA_039715155.1 Campylobacterota bacterium
TGGTTGTGGGTCGTTTGCATTAGAACATCCTGCAACAGCTGTTGCGGCAACAGCTATTCCTGAAAGTTGTAAAGCTTTTCTTCTTGATATAGCCATTGTGATATCCTTTATTTAATAATTATTGTTACTCTGTAACTTCGTTTACTACTTCTATCATCAGTTTTTGCGCATCTTCTAATACTTTTACAGATGGTTCGTCTGTAATATCTAAAGAGCTTAACCAGTTGTATACTGATGGGTATGCCATTTGGATTGTTTTGTTACCTTTTTCTTTATACATATAGAATGTACATGGAGCAAATGCACCAGCTTCTGGGTGTTTTTTTGCTACTTCAAAAATAACTGGTAGTTTACAGATAGAGTATGCATCAAAAAAGTCATATTTATCAAGTCCTGATTCTTTAAACTCATCTCCAAGCTTATTAAATCCTGCAATAACAAATCCAACAGTTTCAAGTGAACTCTCCATCTCTTCTTGAATTCCTTCTAACTCTTCTTCAATAGCATCAGCATTATCTCCACCTTCAAGTTCCATGTCATAAGTAAATGTAGTTATTAACTCACCCTTTGGTTCCATGATTTTATATGAAGTCTTTTCAAAGTTACCACCTGGAAGAGCTTTTGCAAGTGTAGCTCTAATAAGTTCACTATACTCTATCATATGCTTGTTATCAGCTGGTATACCAGTTACTTTTGACATACCCTGTAAAGATATAGATGATACAGAGATATCGTTTGAACCTTCATTCATGTAGAATGACATACTTAAAGGTGTAAATAGTGCAGCTTTTGGAGTTATTTTTATTAACTCTAAAACAATATCTTTTTTATAAAGAGTAAAAAGATGGTACATTTTGTGGTTTGTTTTTTGAAATTTTGATTTGAACGCTACATTCATATCGTTATTTCCAGAGATTGTAAATCCTGCATCTGCAAAAGCTTTCTCAATTGAAGCTCCTGTAATCTTACCTTTTGAATTATCAGTCGTATAGATCTGAACGTCTTGTGCTGAACTTGCTGTTACACCAGTTACTAACAGTAATGCTGCAACTAGTCCTTTTACCATTGATTTCATTTCTTTTCCTTTTTAATTTTATGAAACTTTTTCTATCTCATCTAGAAGATAAATATTATCACCCTTGTGGAGAGTCCCACCACTAATCACTTTTGCAAAGATACCTCTATCATCTTTAAGTAACTTTGGTAGTTTTGCATCCACTTTCGCTAAACTATTACAAAGAGTACAGTTTTGAGATATCTCTAATGTAACATCACCAACTATAAGCTTCGCTCCTGGTTTTAAATGGTAAGGATTATAGTCTATTAGGACATTTTCCCCTAAGGCACTATATGGTGCATCAATACCATTCTCAGTTGCTAGTTTATAACTATCATGTGAGGTTATCAAAACTGATCTTTCTATGTTTTTGTTATAATATTTATCTTCTACAACACCCTTGTTATCAAGAGCCAACTCAGTTGTATTTACTCTACCCTCATTAGTAGAATAAAATAGTTCTAAAATTTTTCCAACTTGAGGCAATGACATGCTCTTTTACTCACTTTATTTATATCTTCTATACAACAAGAACAAATTTTTTTGATTTTTTATGCTTTTGTCCTATTAGGCAGTGCAAAATGCACTACTAATAGTAAAACAAATATAACAAAGAATTTTAATAATCTTTATAGATTACTCTTCATCCTCGTCTTCTTCGTCTTCTTCATCGTCACCATCATACATCTCTAGTTCTTCATAAGATCTAAAAACATTACCTGGACTTAGAAGATAGTATAGATCTTTTTCTCTAAACTCTTCAAGAGTTACATATTTTGTAATATAGTCAGGATCGATCTCTTCTTCGATACCCTCTAAAACTCTATCTTTTAAAAGAGTAAAGTACTGAACACACTCATCATCAGCAGTCTGGTCTGTAATAAAACCGTGACCTGGAACTAAGTGGTTCCAATCTCTAGCTTGAATCGCTTTAAGTGCTTCTAGTTGACCGATAACAATACCATCACGGTTTGATGTTACCCTACCGTTCATTACAACATCTGCAACAAGAACAACTTTGTCTTCTGGAAGGTATAAGAACCAATCCTCTTCAGAGTGTGCATAACCAACTTTTACGTACTCCATTTTAATACCATGAAGTGTAAACTCTACAGTATCATCAAAGTGTTTTTCAACAGGAGCCAGTTCAGTTCCTCTGATAGCGTTTTGGTAAAGCGCTCTAATCATTCTAGTTTGAGGTGGAATCTCTCTAGTATTTTCATTTGGCTTACCAGTATGCTCATCATAACCAAGGTAGTTTACATTAACAGATTTAGGACCATAAACAGTTGCTCCCTGTGTCTCTGTATAGTAGTTGTTACCTAACCAGTGATCATCATGTTCATGACTTACAATAACTGTTTTAACAGGCAGGTCAGCAATCTTTTTCATAGCTGCATGTGCTTGTTTAGCGAATATGTAAGATGGACCTGTATCCCAAGCTATCCAACTATCATTACCTTTGATATAACAACTGTTAGACATATCACCAGCATTCTCTTTAGTTGGCATCTCCATAGCACCGAAAAAACACCACACTCTATCACTAACTTGCACAGGTTTTAAGTTGTAATCCCAATCACTGTTTGCACCTGTGCGAGATCCTTCTTTAAAATCATCATAGTGCCAATCATACATGATAAAGTTACCATCTACATCAAGCGAATGAGGGTTTTTTATATCTACGCTTTTATTACCAATAAATGGCATTGCGATAACAAATCCTACTAT
>JBDLHW010000228.1:0-2755 GCA_039715155.1 Campylobacterota bacterium
GCATCTTTAACTTTAAGAAAATGCGCTTTAATCAGATCCGAAGAGATTGGTAGAGCCTTATCTTTAGCTCCATTTTCATAGTAGGCTTTAATAGTATCAATCGGTGCTGTATTTACACTGTTATATGCCAATAACTTTTCTACATAGTAGTGCAGAGGAAGACTCTTGTCTTTAATCCCTGTGCTTGCAAAAAGAGCACGGCATCCATTAACCTGCATAGACTCGATTTGAGCATATATATCTGCAGTGTTATAAATTCCGCTCAGATTATCTTTGATGCCAAGTGAAGCTATTTTAGCATCTACCCTGCTCACAAAAATACTTATAACTGTGTCGACACTTTTCCCATAACTCTTTGTACCTTCTCTAAAAGCCTCTGCACAAGAGATTGCCTGACTCTTTTTAAATATGAGCGTTGCATTTACTGGAATACCTACTGATGTAAGTTCCCTCATCGCAATGTAACCGGCTTCAGTAGCTGGTACTTTTATCATTACATTTTCCCTGCCTATCTCAGCAAAAAGTCTTTTTCCTTCTGCTATAGTTGCCTGGGCATCATCACAAAGAAAGGGGTCAACTTCTATGCTCACGTAACCATCATCACTTTTGTCATAAAGTGGTTTGAGTATATCAGCTGCTTTTCTTATATCATAGATAGCAACGGCTTCATACTTCTCTTTTGGTGAGAGTGCATCAAGAGTTGATAGTTGCTCTTTATATGCCGGAGAATTCAGTATCGCATTTTTAAATATAGCCGGATTTGAAGTAGCTCCGTTTATTATACCTTTGTCTATCAGCTCTTTAAACTCATTATCTAAATAGTCTCTTTCGATAAAATCTGCCCACAACGAAAACTTTAAATCTTCTATATACATACGATTCCTATAATTACTAAATTGTTTTGACTCTATTATAGCCCAATAAAAATAAAATGAAAATATGAATCACTGTTAAAACAGAACATACTTCAAACGAGAGATAACTTAACTCAAACGTCATGTTTGTATCTATATAAAAATCGTACAGAATATCATCAAAATATTTAAATATAGAGTATAAAACAATCATATAGACAGTCATAATAATCAACATTTGATTTGATACAAAGAGTCTATTTTGGTATAAAGTATAAAGTATTGCAAAGAGGGTTATAAAATAGAAGAGATAGTAGGTAGATGCAAATAGTTCTAATAAAACTAAATGCAGGATGGGTAAGAAAAGTAAACTAAGTGAGTACTTTGTCAATTTCGACACTAAAAAAACTACCCTTTGATGTGCTTATGACATCTATATGTCCATTGAACTGTTTTTGAACGAGCATTTGACTCATATAGAGACCAAGTCCTGTTCCATTCTTACCTTTTGTACTAAAATATGGTTCAAAAATTTTATGTATCTCCTCTGCATCGATACCATCCGCATTATCCTTGATAATAATCACAAGTGTATCCTTCTTCTCCTCTACGCTTATAATAATCCTTGGGGTTTGAGCATTTGATATAATCAAAGCATCTATCGCATTGTTAATGATATTTAAAAAAACTTGTATCAGTTCATTCGTATATGTTTGAAAATATATCTCTTTATCATTAGGGTTATCAATCTCTATAAAAATTTTTGTACCCTTTATTCTAGGAAGTACAAAGTTAACAGCTTTAGCTATGAGCTCATGTATTTCAACCTCTAAAAGCTCTTTATTTGGATGAAAATAGGTTTGAAAGTCATCGATTGTATTAGAGAGATAAACAACAGTGTCACTAATATCTTCAAGTGCTTTATCCAATGCGCCATCATCTATTTTATCGCCCAAAAGTTTTCTAACCTGCAGATTTGAAACACTCAGTGTTACAGTGGAGAGAGGTTGTCGCCACTGGTGAGCTATCATGCTTATCATCTCCCCCATCACCGCTTGTCTGGACTGAGCAGAGAGAAGTTGATCTTTATGAATAAGCTCTTTTATCTGTTCTTTCAGTAATATTTGCTGATCAAAAATCAAATCTTTTGCCTCATTCATCTTCTTTTGATAGAAATAGACAATTACGATAACTACAGAGAGTACTACACTTATGTATGTGGTCTGAAAAGGGGAGTGTTGAACTGCTAAAATATTCTGATATGGAGCGATAAACAGTATAAGGACTAAAAATATCGACCAGTATAAGCCTTTTCTATCCTTTTGAAAATATAGAAGAACAATAGGGTAGGTAAATAGCCAAAGATACTTCATAGACTCTAAGTCAGTTGTATAGAGTATATAAAGCAGTAAAAACGTACATTGAGCAGTAATCGTCAGAACAACAAGCTCAAGCGATTTTTTGTATTTTCTCAAAAGAGAAAACAAAATTATATTTGAAAGGACTAAAAACAACTCCATCAACAGCAGATCAGGTATATTCTTAACATAATTAACAGCTATACCAAATAAAAATGCAAATGTAGATGTTACCAAAGCGATATTGGTCATTTGAAATCTACTCTTTAACTCTTTCTCCGAATCATCAAAGGTCCAACCGCTTGTAAAAAAACTACTTCCTATTACGCTCATCCACTACCCTATACTATTTATGGTAAATATATTTTATCTTGAAGTTCATTATACTCTAGCTTAGCTTCACTGTCTAAAGTAATACCACCACCACTTTTATAACTGTAACTACTGTTACTTTTTTCTATAAATCGTATCATTACACCACTATCTAACGTCTCTCCATTATAAAGCCCGAAGACACCGCTAAAAAAACCTCTATCATACTCT
>JBDLHW010000229.1:0-2748 GCA_039715155.1 Campylobacterota bacterium
TACAACCTTTAATGCAGCAAGTGTTGATGGAGATACATCAACAAATGATACTGTAATGCTTCTCTCAAACGCAAAGAGTGGAGCTTATAACAGGGCTGCATTTAAAGAGGCACTTCATACAATCATGCATTTTCTGGCTCTAGAGATGGTGAGAGATGGAGAGGGTGCAACAAAGCTTGTGACATATAAGATAACAGGTGCTAAGGATGATAGAGATGCGGAGATAGTTGCAAAGGCGTTGTCTGACTCTCTGCTTGTAAAAACTGCACTCTTTGGTGAAGATCCAAACTGGGGAAGAATCGCTTCTACAGTCGGTGCGAGCGGTGCTGAGTGTAGTGAAGAGACTTTAAAAATATCATTTGACAGTCTCTGTGTTTATGACAGAGGTGAATTACACTTTAATTCTGAGATGGAGAGAAAAGCTGCTATCGTTATGGGACATAAAAAATTCACAATCTCTTGTGACTTAGGTGTAGCAGATGGCAGTTTTAAAGCGTATGGATGTGATTTAGGTTATGAGTACGTTAAGATCAACGCGGACTACAGGACTTAGTTCTCGTAGTCTTTTTTAAACTCTACATATCTCTTAGCTGAAGCGTAAAGCTCGGTTACCTCTTCATCGTTTAACTCCCTTACAACTTTTGCAGGGCTTCCAACTATAAGTGAACGGGGTGGAAAGACTTTGTTTTTTGTAACAAGTGCCCCGGCTCCTACAATTGACTCCTTTCCTATCACAGCACCATCAAGTATAGTGGCACTCATGCCGATGAGACAGGCGTCTTCTATTGTGCAGCCATGTATCATTACACGATGACCGACAGTTACATCATCCCCGATTATAGTCGGGTTTCCTGTACTCTTGTCTCTATCTTTATAGTGTGTGACATGAATCATACTCAGGTCTTGAATGTTTGTACGTGAGCCTATTTTAATATAGTGAACATCACCACGAACTACGCATCCAAACCAGATAGAGCAATCCTCTCCACAAGTCACATCCCCAACAACATCAGCTGATGGAGCTACCCAAGTGTTAGATCCAAGCGTAGGCAGAGTCTTTTTAAATTTATGAAGCACTCTTAGCTCTCCATAAATAGACGAGCAGCTATCTGTTGTGTCTCTTGCGCGGACATTTTCTTAGTAGCTTTAGAGATACGGTTTACATAATCTTCTAAGAACTTATGATTATTGAGTGTTTTATCCGCATCGTCTTTTTTAACTTTTACATATGTTCCATCACTTTGAAGTTCATGTGCGAGTACATTGTCAGAACATTGAAGTTTTAGTACTTGGATGATTTTCTCTTTTGATGCTTCATCTTTTATCCCAGTAAGCAGCTCAACTCTTCTTACTAAGTTTCTAGGCATCCAGTCTGCACTTGAGATATAGACCTGGTCACCATTGTTTTTGAAATAGAATACTCTTGGGTGTTCAAGATATTTTCCGAGTATAGAGATTACTTTAATGTTCTCACTAACACCCTCAATACCTGGTTTCAGGCAGCAGATACCACGAACTATAAGTTCAATTTTCACACCCGCTTGAGAGGCTTTGTAGAGTGCACGAATTACATCCTCATCTACTAGAGAATTGACCTTTGCAATAATCTCCCCATCTTCTCCTTTTCGTGCTTCATTTTGAATCATAGAGAGCAGTTTAGGTTTTATCTGTGTCGGAGCCATGTAGAGTTCATTAAGTTTTCCTTTATTACTAAAACCTGAAAGGAAGTGGAAAAACCTTGTTAAATCATTAGTGATTTCATCTTTAGAGGTCATATAACTCATATCAGTATAAATCTTGGCAGTAGCAGGATTATAATTCCCTGTACCCAAGTGAGCATACTGTTTTAGTTTCCCGTTTTTTCGTCTTGTAATGAGTGCTGCTTTTGCGTGAACTTTAAAGCCTTTTATTCCGTAAATAACGTGAGCACCGGCTTTCTCTAAGGCTTTCGCCCATATAAGGTTGTTCTCTTCATCAAACCTTGCTTTTAGCTCAACCATAACTGTTACCTGTATACCAGACTCGCTAGCATTCATCAGTGCTTGAACAATCGGAGAGTTTGTTCCCGAGCGATAGAGTGTCATCTTAATGGCAACAACATTAGAGTCTTTTGAAGCAGTCTGAATTAGCTTTACTACCGGCTCAAAACTCTCATATGGATGATATAGAAGTACATCTTGTTTCTCTAGAGTTGTAAATATATTTTCATTAGAGTCAAAAGGTGGCAAGCTTTTTGGTTTAAATGGTGGAAGCAGCAAGTGTGCGAAATCTTTGTTGCCAACAATTTGCCAAAGACTAGAGAGGTTTAAAAATGTATGAAATCTATAAATATCATCTTTGTATACATTTGTATGACGGTTAAAAAAGTTGATAATCTCTTCATCTCCGGCACTTCCAACCTCAAGTCTTACCATCTCACCTTTACGACGAAGTTTTAGACCCTCTTCAAGTATCTCCATAAAGTCATCAGCTTCCTCTTCTTGAATCTCCATATCTGCATTTCTTGTAACTCTAAAAGAGGCATACTTGATAAGTGAGTATCCAGGGAAAAGTTCTTCAACATGTTGAGCAACAAGGCTCTCTATAGGAACATAGGTACCATCATCAAGTTCAATGAAACGGTTTAATACACGAGGTACGCGAATAATTCCAAATCTTTCGATACTTTCATTGTCATTATCACTAAGTTTCACTATAAGACCAAAACTGAGGTTGTTCAGGTGTGGAAAAGGATGTGTAGCATCAATC
>JBDLHW010000023.1:0-15598 GCA_039715155.1 Campylobacterota bacterium
TATTAGATGGGAAAGTTCAAAACTCGGATTTATAACACCAGATGAGTTTATACCCCTTGCAGAAGATAGCGGAAATATTATAAAAATTGGAGCTTGGGTTATAGAACAAGCTTGTAAAGATTTTTCTTCCTGGCAAAAACTTGGACTTAACATAAAGGAGCTAAGTGTAAACGTATCTAATGTTCAATTTGCAAACGCTGATGTTGTAAAGGTTCTTTCAGACTCTATTGCAGCTTATGATATACCTTCTGGTGCCTTAGAGGTTGAGATAACGGAAAGCTACATGCAAAAAGATAGTGAACAGGCACTAAAGACTCTACATGATATTCGTGATCTTGGAGTTAATTTGGCTATTGATGATTTTGGAACCGGCTACTCTTCCATGAGTTACTTAAAAAAACTGCCTATTACCCGCCTAAAAATAGACAGATCCTTCATCGGTGATATACCTCAAGACAATGATGATATAGAGATTACTAAGATTATCGTATCACTTGCTAAAATAATGGGTCTAGAGACAACGGCAGAGGGTGTAGAAACATTAGAGCAACTGCACTTCCTGCAGGAGCTTGGTGTTGACGAAGGACAAGAGTATATCTGCTCAAAACCACTGCCAGGCGAACAGTTTATAGAGTATTTAAAAAAGAAGCCAAACTGTATAGTCTAATCACTGATAAAAGGGTAGTTTTATGCGATATATCCGCTTTTTTGATGAACTGAGTATTGATGACATTCCAGTAGTTGGAGGGAAAAACGCTTCTCTAGGGGAGATGTATAAAAACCTCACCTCTAAAGGTATTCATATCCCCAATGGTTTTGCTACTACAAGCGAAGCCTACTGGCTGCTTCTAAAAGAGAACAATATAAGAAAATCTATTGGAGAGATTCTTTTTGATCTTGATATCTCTGATACCTCCAACCTTCAAAGTCGTGGCAAAGCTGTTCGAAAACTCATCTTAAACTCTAAACTCCCCAAAGTCTTAGAAGATGAGATTTTAGAGGCTTACAAAATCCTCTCACAAGAGTACGCTAAACGGACAGTTGATGTGGCTGTTCGCTCCTCGGGAACTGCAGAAGATCTGCCAGAAGCTTCCTTTGCCGGTCAGCAGGAGACTTTTTTAAATATCAACACCCCCCAAAAACTGCTTCAAAGTGTAAAACAGTGTTTCGCTTCACTCTTTACAGACCGTGCTATAAGCTACCGTGAGAGTCGAGGGTTTAATCACTTCAAAGTTGCTCTATCCGTTGGGGTACAAAAAATGGTTCGCAGTGACAAAGCTTCAAGCGGGATTATGTTCACCATCGATACAGAGAGTGGCTCAGAGAATTTAATCCTGATTAACTCAATCTTTGGTTTAGGTGAAAATGTAGTGAGCGGAAGAGTAAACGCTGATGAGTTTTTTATCTTTAAACCTACTCTAAAACTTGGAATTAACACTATTTTAAAACGCTCTTTAGGCAGCAAGAGAGAGAAGATGCTTTATAGTAATGATGGGAGAGAGACCATTAATGTAGAGACAAGCCGAGCAGAGCAAAACAGTTTCTCTATAGATGACAGTGAAGCGATAGAGTTGGCAAAGCAGGCACTAATCATAGAGGAGTATTACAAAAAGCCAATGGATATAGAGTGGGCAAAAGATGCAGATGAAAACAGACTCTATATCGTTCAAGCAAGACCTGAAACTGTGCAGAGCCAACTTCAAACAACATCAAACTTAGAGAAATACTCTATTGAAGTACCAAAAGAGACAAAGCTACTGGCATCTGGTCGGGCAGTTGGTGATAAAATTGGAGTAGGCAAAGTAAATGTTATAGACTCTACTTCTGAGTTTTCTAAGTTCAGAGATGGTGATGTGTTAGTAGCAGATACAACAAACCCTGATTGGGAACCTATCATGAAAAAGGCTTCAGCGGTTGTGACTAATCGCGGGAGCCGCACATGCCATGCTGCAATTGTTGCACGTGAGATAGGAGTTCCGGCAGTGGTAGGATGTACTAACGCAACAGAGGCTCTTCAAGATGGTGTTAGTGTGAGTGTTAGTTGTGCCCAGGGAGATGAAGGTTTTGTTTACGATGGTATCTTGGAGTATAAAAAAGAGAAGATAGATCTGAATGAACTCAAACCGACTCAAACAAAACTCTTTATGAACGTTGGTAACCCCGCAGAGGCTTTTAACTTTGCAAAGATGCCAAATGATGGTGTTGGTCTGGCTCGTATGGAGTTCATAATGACTCACTCCATAAATGCTCACCCTATGGCACTTGTAGATATGAAAAAAGACAAAAGTATTAAGGACTCTGACTCAATAACTTCTTTCATGACTCCATACAGTGATACAAAGGAGTTCTTCTTAACAAAACTAAGCGAAGGCATAGGAATGATAGCGGCCGCATTTTATCCAAAGCCTGTCATCATCCGAACGAGTGACTTTAAGAGCAATGAGTATAGAAATATGCCCGGCGGTCTTGAGTATGAAGCGGAAGAAGAGAACCCAATGATAGGTTTTAGAGGAGCCTCACGTTACTATGATGAGAGTTACAAAGAGGCTTTTGCATGGGAGTGCCAGGCACTAAAAAGAGTGAGGAATGAGATGGGACTAACAAACATTAAAATCATGCTTCCATTTGTTAGAACTCCTGATGAGGGCAAGAAAGTCATAAAGATTATGAACACTCAGGGTTTGGTGCAGGGCGAAAACTCCCTTGAGATATTTGCCATGTGCGAAATACCCTCAAATGTCATACTCGCAGATGAGTTTTTAAAGCTTTTTGACGGTTACAGTATCGGTTCAAACGATTTAACCCAGCTAACCCTTGGAGTTGATAGAGAGAGTGCAAAGATTGCTCATATATTTGATGAGAGGAATGAGGCGGTCAGAAGAGTACTGAAGATGGCTATTGATGCCTGTAAAAAAGCGGATAAATATATCGGCATCTGTGGACAAGCACCATCTGACTATCCTGAGATTACAGAGTTTTTAGTCAAAAGCGGCATAGACTCCATCTCACTAAATCCAGATTCCATCTACAAAATGCACAAGCTTGTAAACTCATTAGAAGAAGATAACTAAAAAACATATCTAAGTAATCCTATAAATAAATTTGCTATAATTCCACTTATGAAACTAAGAGTCTTAATATCTTTACTGTTTATTATTGCTACTACATTTGCATCTGTGCATGAGACAGAACACATTATGCATGACCATGGCTCTGCAGAGTGTGAGGTCTGTATAGTTTCTCAGAATCTACTCTCAGATGATGTAAACAGCAACTCTGATGAGTTCAGCCTACTCTTTCATGATAAGATAGTTTTTACTCAAAAGAGTTCATATAGATACAAACTAATCACAACAAACTACGCAAACGCACCTCCAAAACTATCCTAAATACTCACAAAACAAAAAAACTATTACAAATTTAAAAAATATTATTTAGGATAAAACTAATGAAAAAACAACTATTATTAAGTGCACTCTGTGCAACAATGGCGTTTGGGCTAGATACAATAGCTCCGGAAAAAAGAACTTTTGAGCAGTCAAAATATATTCCAGATATCTCTCTTATCATGGATGCTTCTTATGTTAACAGAGATGTAGAAGATGATGAACTTGGTCATCTGACAGTACCAGGTGTAGCACACGGACTCCTTGGTTCACATGCGCATGGTGAACATGCTCACGCAACTTACAATGCAGAAAACGGCTTCAACCTAAACTATGCAGAGCTCGTACTCTCAAGCTCAGTAGACCCATTTTTCACTATGGATGGAGTTTTTCACTTCTCACCTGATGGCGTAGCGATAGAGGAGCTCTACTTTACATCTACTGCTCTTGGAAACGGAGCAAGGCTTAAAGGTGGTAAGTTTCAATCAAACTTCGGTTACCTAAATGAACAACACCATCACTCTTGGGATTTCAATGATATGGCTCTAGTCTATGAGTCATTTTTAGGGATGCACGGTATCAATGAGACTGGTCTGCAACTCCAATGGACTGCTCCAACAGAGACTTACCTTATGCTAGGTGTAGAGGTTCTTCAAGGGGACAATGATAAGATGTTTGGAAACGAAACTATTGGTGATTCTGAAGACCCAATTGCTAAAGGGGACGATGCTCCATCTATGTTTGTAGCTTATGCGAAGACATCTTTTGATATAGAAGACACAACTATCTTAGCAGGTATTTCATACGCTCAAGGGAGTTCAAGAATAGACCATACTGAAGATGATGAAGATCCACACGCATTTTCAGGCGATAGCAAACTCTATGGTGCAGACTTAGTGATAAAACACTATTTTGATTCTTACAGCTCATTAAAGTGGCAAAGTGAATGGCTAAGTCGTGATATGGATGGTACTCAGTACCAAGTTGATGAAAACTTGACTGTTACAGGGTCTGCTGATTTAACTAAAGCACAAAGCGGATACTATACACAGTTAATTTACACACATGATAGAACTTGGAAGTTTGGTGCAAGGTATGATTCGATTTATCAAAATGATATTGATAAAAGTGCTGGTCCCGATGCATTTACACCAGAAGATTTAGACAAGTACTCTCTAATGGTTGAGTACCACACTAGTGAATTCGCCCGTTTTAGATTACAGTATAATGTAAACAATGCTTTATATAAGCATCATGATGATACAGATACTTACGAAAAAGTAAAAGCACAAACAGTTATATTCAGTGCAAATATCTCTATCGGAGCTCACGGAGCACATAGTTTCTAAGGTGGTTTTTTGATGAAAAAATTTCTACTGTTACTGCTATTTCCACTCTCGCTTCTAGCGCATATGAACATAGCTGTAAGTTACCCCTATATAGGGGCTATCACAAAGACAGTCGGTGGTGAGCATATCAACACCATTGTTCTGGCAAAAGGGAACTGGGACCCACATTTTGTGGTTCCTCGCCCCTCTTTAATATCAAAAGTTCGCAGAGCCGATGCACTTATCATGAATGGTGCACAGCTTGAGATTGGGTGGTTGCCACCTCTGCTTAACCGTGCTTCAAATCCAAAGACACAACCAAATGCTGCCACTTTTTTAAACCTCTCTCACCACATAGAGATGCTTGATAAACCTACTCACGTTAGCAGAGAGGGTGGAGATATTCATCCCGATGGGAATCCTCACTTTCATCTAAACCCAAACAATGTTTTACTACTAGCAGAGACTATCAAAAAGTTTCTAATCTCTATAGACCGTGAGCATGCAAGTGTTTATGAGCAAAACTTTGCAAACTTTAGTACCATGTGGAGAGAAAAACTTGCTGTATGGGAGAAAAAGATGGAGTCAAAAATAGGTTTAGAGGTGATTCAGTATCATAATAACCTTGCCTACTTCAATCACACCTATGGGCTTAAAGATATAGGTACGATTGAACCGCTCCCGGGAATCCCGCCAAGTTCACGTCACACAATAGCGCTCATAAAACTTATAAAAGAGCAAAAACCCTACTGTATCTTGCATGATGTCTATCATTCTACAAAAACGGCAGAGTTTATCAGTGACAAGACTGGTATAAAAATAGTTTTAATGCCTCATGATATCGGTGCACTAGAGAGTATTGAAGATTTACGCTCTCTCTTTGACTATCTCACAAGTGCTATACAATGATAGATATTCTACTTGTTCCCATGGCTCTTGTAATTGTTTTAGTCATGATACACGCCTGGTTTGGTATGGGTGTACTCAAACGCGGTATTATCTTTACAGACTTGGCAATAGCACAGTTTGCAGCTCTTGGTTCTGCAATCAGTCTGGGCTATTTTCATGAGGAATATTTCTATCTTTTAACTCTCTCTTTTGCGCTTTTAAGTGCTTTTTTGATAGCTTACGCTTCACAAAGAGAACTCAAACTCGAAGCCTTTATAGGAACACTCTATGTTCTGGGTGCGAGTGGAATAATGATGGTGCTATCTCACTCGGCAGAGGGAATGGAGCACTTCAAGTCTCTTCTAGCAAGTGATATACTCTTTACTCCACTTGATGAAGTGATTAAAAGCTCGATAATATATGCCTTTATAGCACTCATCTTGTGGAAGGTATATCCTAGGTTATCAGGCTTTTTAAAAGAGCTTACATTCTTTTCTCTACTCGCTATAACCGTGACATCTTCTGTCGCACTTGCAGGTGTCTTAGTTGTCTTTGTTTTACTGATTACACCCGCTATGGTAGCGACTTCACTTAAATTAAAAAATGTTCTACTAGGCAGTTTTGCCTTTGGTTGGTTTTTTAGTATAACTGCGATTGTGCTCTCATACTACTATGACCTTCCAACCGGATACACTATCGTATTTTTAGGTGCCCTTCTTAGCACCCTCATAGTACTTTTTAACTCAAAATCCAAAAAGGAGTAATATGATGGCAATAAAACATATTTTATTACTTTTAGCACTTGTCAGCTCTGCTTTAGCTCAAGAAGCTATACACTCAAGTCTGTCAACATACTATGAAAACAAAACTTTCAGTGGCTCTAAGCAGAAAGAAGATGGTGTTGTTTATGGTGTTGGAGCAGACATTCACTTCAGCGGCTCAGAGATAAAACTTACTTACGAGCAAGGCGATACGAACACTATAAAAAGCCCAACGTTAACAGAAGATTTAGAGACAAAAAAGATATTTTTTAAATATGCATACAGGTTTGACAGAAACTTTGAACTCAATGTAAACTATATAGGTATAGAGGACAACCTTGTTGAGACAGATGGCGGTATAATAGCTGGAGGCGGTATATCGTACTACTTTAACAAAAAAGCCTCTCTAAATTTTACTCAGTACTTTAGTGACTATAAAAAATTTGATACTTTTCAGAGTGATTTGCGACTAGACTATAAGACAAAAATCGGCAGAGTAAAAGTTAAGTTCAGCTCTATCACAAAATATATCTACATAGAAGATACAAACTCAACAAGTACCCTTACGCCAAATACACAAGAGTATTATACAACTACAGGTATCAAAATTCACTCACACTATAACTCTTATCATCTTGGTGTAGGTGCCTATTTTGGTGGGAGGGTCTTTGCAATCATGGATGATGGTTTTAAAATCCAGCATCACGCTATGGAGTTTGATAGAACTTATGCCATTGGTGCAGGAAAAACTCTCTCTGACTTTGTATTGCGTTTTCAGTATATCTACCAGAGAGCCGAAGAGCTTCCTATGCAGAACAAAGATGTAGAGGTTCAAAACCTGAGATTTACGGCTAACTACAAGTTTTAATTAGCATATAAAGCTTGTTCTATATAATTCTCTCATGAATTATCCAAAAGAGTGGACTCAAAAAGAGTTCCTAGAAAACAAAATCAAACTTGAAAAAGAGGGTATGGAGGTTCTCCTTGTAGACACTATACTCTCACCGATAGAAAAAGCTGACACTATTGTTTATAACCCTTATGAGATGAAAAAATATCCCGACGGAACTATTTTTGTATTTTACTGCGACAGCGGGAAAGCGACTCTGGATAGACTTAGAGAGTATCAAGAGAGGTTTCCCAACCATGTCTGTATCTCACTCAAAGGCGGTAGAGGTTACTGGAGAAAAAATATGATGATACTGGATAAAGATGTATAGTCAGCATGAAAAACTTTTAAATGAGTTTGTTTTATGCATAGATGAAAAACGCTACTATGATGCGCATGAGGCATTAGAGAAGATTTGGTATCCAAGACGCTTTGAAGATGACAATGAAGTGAGACTGATAAAAGGTTTTATAAATGCATCTGTCAGTTTTGAGCTTATCAAACGCTCACGTGAGAATCCAAGTAAAAAAGCTTGGAGAAATTACTTAAAATACAGACCCCTGCTTTACAAAGTAAACTCTCCTTTTCTAAATGAGTATCACTCTCTTGCAAGAAAAATAGAACAGATTTATCACACAAAAACAGTTTGAAACTTCTTCTATTAACAACTGTTTTTCGCTATAATTCCAAAAAATAAAAAAAGGACATTTCATGGACGCTGTAAATGAAGTAAACAGAACCCTAGATGCAACAAATGAAACAGTATCAAAATACACTGATATGGCTATAACTTATGCAAGTGAGTATGGTTTAAAAATCGTAGCAGCACTACTAATTTTTGTAATCGGGAAGTGGGCGGTTAAAAAAATAACAGCACTTACTAAAAGAGTGATGGAGAAGGCAAAAGTAGATAAAACCCTAGTAGAGTTTGTTGAGAGTTTAGTATATTTCATACTTTTAATGGTAGTTATTCTTGCATCATTAAATGCTTTAGGAATCAATACAACCTCTTTCATCGCCATATTTGGTGCAGCTGGTCTTGCTATAGGTTTAGCACTTCAGGGTTCTCTGGCAAATGTTGGAGCAGCTGTTCTTATCATCATCTTCCGTCCATTTAAAGTTGGCGACTTTGTAGAAGCTGGTGGAGCAACAGGAACAGTTGAGGATGTAAATCTTTTCTCAACTATCATCGCACCTCTTGATAACCGTACTATTATCGTTCCAAATGCAGCTATCGTTGGTGGAAATATCACTAACTACTCTATGAAACCTCAGCGTCGTGTTGATCATGTATTTGGTATTGGTTATGATGATGATTTAAAACTTGCAAAAGAAGTTCTGATGGAAATAATGACAAGTGATGAGAGAGTAGTTCAAGATCCTACTCCATTTGTAGCAGTAAGCGAACTTGGTGATAACAGCGTAAACTTCACAACTCGTGCCTGGGTTAAAACAGAAGATTACTGGGATGTCTATTTTGAACAGATAGAGAAAGTAAAACTTACATTTGATGAGAAAGGAATCTCTTTCCCTTACCCTCAGATGGATGTACATTTAGATAAAGAAGGAAATTAATGAAGAAAATAATATTAAGTGCAGCAGTAGCCAGTTCTCTTGCAATGGCGGCTGATGTAGATACAACAAAAGAGAGCGCACTGGTTACACATACAGAATTTGGCTATATTCAAACTGATGGAAATACAGAGACTAGAACTTTCAACCTCGAGTCTAAAGTTACAAAAAACTGGCAGAAACATGTTTTTGGTTTTATTTTTGATGGCCAATATGCAGACGACAGCGGTGTAGAAACAAAAAACAAATACTTCTGGGAACTTGAGTATGATTATGAATTTACTGACAGGTTCGCTTTTGATTATCTTATTGGTTATAAATCAGACAAATTTTCATCATTTGATTATCAGCTCTATACTGGACCGGGTGCTAAGTATAAAGTGATTGTTTCAGAGAAACACAACTTAAATGTTGAAGGAAATATTCTTTACTCTGTTGATAAGATTAGTGCTGTTTACTACTCAGACTTAGCTAAGACTACTCCTATTGAGTACCCAAACTCTACTGCTGGCTACCTCGCAAAAGATGATGCAATCAATGATAGTTACGGCTCATACAGACTAAAAGGTGTATATACTTGGCAGATGCTTGAAAACTTGAAGTTTGAGCAAGAAGCTAGCTATAGAAGTTCATTTGAAGATGCAGATAAATACTTTGTATTCTCAAAAACAGCGCTATCAAGCAAAATCAACAGTATATTCTCTGCAGGTATCAGTTACAAAATTGATTATGTAAATGAAGCCGGCGACAAAGAGAAAAAAGACACTACACTTACAGCAAACCTTATTATAGACTACTAAAAATCATTAGGCTTCACGCCTAGTGACTTCACTCTTCTTTCCCACAAATATATAAACCCAAATGCAGCTAATGCCACAAATGTTGAACTCAAAAACAGGTATCTAGGAAAAAGCTCATAGATATATCCAGCCAACAGTGCGCCACTAAAACCACCTAGACCGTAAGTAATTCCTGAGAAAAACTGCTGTGCTAAAGATTTATGTCTGTAGAGATGAAACAGATAGCTGATCACCGCTGAATGAAACAGGGCAAAGCTTAGAGCGTGAAGCGACTGGGTAAAAAAGAGAACTGTCAGGTTTTGAGGAAAAACAAAAACTAAAAACCAACGCAGAGCTGAGGCAAAGGTCGTTATCTGCAGAATCAGAAGCAAATTCCCGCGAAGCAGTCGTCCTTGAAAGTAGAGCATTGCTATCTCAACTAACACCCCAAAGCTCCACAGATATATAGTCATATCAAGGCTCACGCCATAATCGGTCTCATAGATAGTAAAAAAGTTATAAAATGATCCAAAACTTACCTGCATAAGAGTCAGACCCAGCCAGAGTTTCCAATCCGCCAAGAGATTTATATCCTGCTCCACCTCCTCCTCTTTACTCTGCGTTTTATGTGCATTTTTAACAATCAGATATCCAAAAAAGGCAGTCATAAATGTCATAGAGACTAAAAAATCAAGTGCGACACTGGCCTCACTTAGAAGCTTGACAAGTACAAGTGCGACCAAAACAAAACCTACAGAGCCAAAGAGTCTCACTTTACCGTACCTCTCTTTACCGATATGAGAGAGTGAGATGACCTCTATATATGGAAGTATCAGACTCATCCCAAGTCCAAGTCCTATGTTTGATAGGAGAAGTTTGTAAAAGCTCTCTAGAGAGAGATAAAAGGCAAGTGAACTGCCTAACATTATAAGAAGTGCAACATTGAAGCTTTTTGCATTTAACTTCAATCCTCTTGTAAAGGCGAAGGGAAGTAAAAATCGCACCATTGGTCCAGCTGCAAAGATAATTCCTATCTCACTGGCAGAGTAGCCGCTCATGGCCAATACCTTAGGCATAAATATCACATAAACACCAACAATGGCAAAGTAAAAAAAGTAAAAAATCGATAAAAGTACTGACATATCGAATTATAGCTAATATTTTTTGGGATACTTGTGATAAAATATGTCACTATCGTAAGACTATTTAAAAGAAAATGAGGAGAATAAGCCATGATAAAAGAGATGAGGGAGAACGATTTTATCGTCTCAAAGACCGATTTAAAAGGTCATATTACTTATGTGAATAAAATTTTTATTGAGATGGGGGAATACAGTGAGAAGGAGCTTTTAGGAAAGCCTCACTCTATTGTTCGTAATCCAGATACACCAAAGGCTGTATTTAAACTTCTTTGGGAGATGATTCAAAAGGGTGATGAGGTTTTTGCTTATGTTATCAACAAAACAAAAAATGGTAATGATTACTGGGTATATGCAAATGTCACCCCATCATTTGATGCAAACGGTAGAGCGATAGGTTACTACTCAGTAAGACGCATGCCAAACCCGGAAGCGCTTGCAATTATCAAACCTCTCTATTCTCAAATGCTAGATGCGGAGAGAAGCGGTGGTGTTGAGGCTGGAGTTAAAATCTTAACAGATATATTAAGTGAAAAAGGAGTAGATTACAATGAATTTATCATCTCTCTTCAAAAATAATCAGGCTATTGTTCTTTTCCTTGCACTTTTAGCTGTAGTCGTTTATGGACTTGTGAGTGCAAACTATATCCTTAGTGCACTTATATTTGTAGTTTTAATTGTCTCTGTATTTATGCCTACAGGTACTGCTTCGACTGCACAAAATCATGTTCAAGAGTCCATGCAAAGAGTTCTCAACAGTGCCTCTAATGGAAACCTGGAAGATCGTGTGACTAATATCCCGGATGATGGTTCTGACCTCTCAGCTCGTGCCTGGTTTTTAAATAATCTGCTTGACCAAATCGAAGCATTTATGAGAGATGCTTCTACAAGTATAAACAGTGCTTCTGCCGGAAAAACATACAGAAGAGCGTACGGATCTGGACTTCATGGTGTATTCGCTACAACCTCAAGAGGTTTAAACAATGCGATTACATCTATAGCAGCTGGTCATGAGACGCAAATCAAAGGCGGAATGGCTAGTAGTTTTGGCGAACTCGGTGGTGGTATCTCCCAAGGGCTTGCAATAATTCAAAAAGATATTACAGCAGCTCAAGAGGATTCACAAGCGATTGTATCTTCATCTAATGAAACAGCAGCAGAGTCATCAAAAAGTCTATCGAGTGTTGTGGAAATCGGAGAGAGACTCAACTCTCTTATCGACCTTATTTCGTCTTCTCATGAGGGAATTGTAAACTTAGAGCAGCGCTCACGTGAGATCTCTGATGTTGTTGGACTTATCAAAGATATTGCAGACCAGACTAATCTTCTCGCCCTAAACGCAGCTATCGAAGCGGCACGTGCAGGTGAACATGGACGTGGGTTTGCAGTTGTTGCAGATGAGGTACGTAAACTTGCAGAGAGAACTCAAAAAGCTACAAGTGAGATAGAGATCAACATCTCAACACTTCAGCAAGAGTCTAACGATATGAGAGCGAACTCTGATACTATCACTGAGATTGCAAACTCTTCAAATGAAGTTATTCACGCTTTTGAGGGAACTTTTACTCAGTTAAATGAACTCGCAAAAGACTCTTCTCTCACAGCAGAGAAAATACAAAATCGTCTCTTTACAACGCTTGTTAAAGTAGACCACGTTTTCTATAAATCTAACGCTTACTCAACCATCCTCGCTGAAGATGACACAAGAGCCTTCGCAGACCACAAAAACTGTCGTATGGGTAAATGGTACCTGGGAGCTGGTCAAGAAATATTTGGTCATACAAAATCATTTAAAGAGATGGATGCTCCACATGCCCTTGTTCATGACTCAGTATTTAAAAACCTTGAGTTTGTAAAAAATCACTCAACTCTTAAAGCTGATAATCCAAAAACGATTATCAATAACTTTACAACTATGGAGCAGGCATCGAGTAAGCTGTTTGTTCTTCTTGATAAGATGATAGACGAGGTTGAGGGAGAAAAGTAGTTTAAAAGCGGTATTTACTAGACATTAACTTATAATAAATATAATTTGACTATCTCAATTATGTTTTCCCCTTTCATAAGCGAGTGTATACTCTTAACAACTATTTAAACTCAAGCCTTCCCCCTTTTTGGCTTGAGTTTTACTCCTACAAATTATGCTAAACTTCCTTTATGAAAATCATACTAACAACCCTCAACTCTAGATTTACTCACAGCTCTATCGGTCTTAGATACCTCTATGCAAATATGCAAGAGCTTCAAGATGATACAGAGATTTTAGAGTTTAGTATCAATGATGCTATTCAGAGCATTGCTGAGAAGATTTTAGTTCATAAACCTGAGATAATTGGCCTTGGTGTTTATATCTGGAATGTCTCCTATATCAGTGAACTTATTCACATACTCAAGAAAATATCTCCTGAAACAACTATTGTACTCGGTGGTCCTGAAGTCACATATGAGCCTTTTAGGGTAAAGCTTGAGGCTGATTATATCATTCAGGGAGAAGGTGATCTAGCCTTTTATGAACTCTGCTCATCCATCATAAACGCCAACCCGCCCAAAGAGCAGATAGTCAAGATGAGCGTGCCCTCTCTAAAGGATCTAAAACTTCCCTACCGATACTACACAGATGATGACATCAAAAACAGATATATCTACGTGGAGATCTCACGTGGCTGCCCTTTTGAGTGTGAGTTCTGTCTCTCATCTATGGATGAAAAAGTGAGAGCTTTTGATTTAGATGCAGTTTTAGAGGAGTTTGAAGAACTTTGGCAGAGAGGTGCCAGGAACTTCAAGTTTGTCGATAGAACTTTTAACTTAAATATGAAAGCGGCAAACAGGATCCTTGACTTCTTTTTAGCCAAAGAGCCCCCATACTTTGCCCACTTTGAAGTTATTCCAGACCATTTTCCAGCCTCTATAAAAGAGAAAATCGCTTCCTTTCCCAAGGGAGCCCTGCAGCTTGAAATCGGGATACAGACACTAAACCTTGAGATAGCAAATAATATCTCCCGACAACTCAAGTTAGACAAAATCAGAGAAAATATCAGATTTCTAGAGAATGAAACAGAGGCTCATATACACCTTGACCTTATCGTCGGTCTTCCGGATGAAAGCCTAGAGAGCTTTGGTAAAAACCTTGATGAGTTAGTGAGCCTCAGCTCTTGTGAGATTCAGATAGGAATACTCAAAAAACTCTCCGGTACTTTTATAAACAGACACGATATAGAGCATGGTATGGTTTATAGTGATATTCCCCCTTATGACATACTCAAAAACAATCAAATAAGTTTTAAAGATATTCAGATAATGAAACGTTTTGCAAGATTTTGGGATCTGACTTATAACAGCGGTAATTTCAGACGCAGTGTCATTTTACTCTGGAAGGACGAAAGTGTTTATGAGAATTTTTATGCCTTTGGGCTCTGGATGTATGCCCGTACTGACTCTACATGGAAGATATCTCTACAGCGTTTGGGAGAACTCCTCTTCACTTACCTCACTGAGGTTAAAAAACTCTCTCCTCACGTAGTTGCTGAAACTATGCTTGAAGATATGATGAAACTAAAAGGCAGGGCAATTCCAAGCTATCTTAAACCCTACTCTAAAGAGTTTGTCATAAATGCAAAAGAGGGAACTTCCGGTTTTAACAAAAGACAGTCATAAATTTAAGTATAATAAAACCAATGAATATCTTCAAACTCCTGCTTGTCTTATCGGTCTTCTTTGTTAACAGCCTCTATGCGCAGAAGCCCTACGTAGAGAAAGATCTACTCGAGAAGATAACAAAAAAGTATAAGATGTTTGCTAAAAAAAGGTTTGATTATCTTCAAAAAACACTTGATGAGGTCAAAAGCGGAGATGACCTGCAGAAGCTTGAAGCCGTAAACAAGTTTTATAATGGCGTTAGATATATGTCAGATAAAAAAGTTTACGGTAAAAGTGATTACTGGGCTACTCCGTGGCAGTTTTTGGGTAAAGACAGGGGTGACTGTGAGGATTACGTTATCAGTAAATACTTCGCACTTATCTATCTCGGAGTTGATTCAAAGAAACTCTTTTTTACCTATGTAAGGTCTAGTAAGTTTAAAGCTGCTCACATGGTTTTGACATACTTTGAAACACCAAGGTCTGAACCCCTTATTTTGGATAACAACAACCACAAAATTTTTCCCGCATCAAAGAGAAAAGATCTGACACCTATCTATAACTTCAATGGTGAATCACTCTACAGAGCCTCTAGAAGCGGAACCGGGAAAAAAGTAAAAAGCAGAAAAGCCCACAAAAAATGGGATGAACTCAAACTCAACATGAAAAGGAAACTGATATGACCCTATTTAAACAGATAGCTTTAATACTATCCATACTACTCATAACAATTTTAACAACTGTATTAAACCTAAACTTTCAAAGTGCGAATGAGTCTGTCCAGGATAGACTCTATGAGGATGCTAAAAACACCGCAAGTTCACTCAGCCTCTCCCTTGGCTCTGCAAATGGTGATATATCTATGATGTCCACAATGATAAATGCTAACTTTGACAGTGGAACATACAGTTTTATATCTCTTATTGATGTAGATGATGTGCTGATTTATGAACGTAAATCAGAGAGTGAACAACTCGATGTTCCAGAGTGGTTCTCAAATATCATAAACATAGAAGCACCAATAGCCTCTGCAAATGTATCAGCAGGATGGAGTCAGGTTGGGATTTTAAATGTTCAGAGTGATGTAGGTTATGCATACAGACAGTTATACTCTATACTTAAGAGCCTTCTCGTCTCATTTGGTATTATCGCAGTAGTTGGGCTGGTTATTCTAAACCTTCTCCTTGTAGCTATCTTAAAACCACTGCAAGAGGTACAGC
>JBDLHW010000230.1:0-2719 GCA_039715155.1 Campylobacterota bacterium
TAATACCTGATACAAAATTTGATGAGTACTATAAACAAATTGCTTCTATGGATAAGAAAAAAGAGGTAATTGTATTTTGTGGTGGTTGGAAATGTACTAAGAGTCCAGAAGCTGCAAGCATGCTTGTAAAAAAAGGGTTTACAAATGTAAAACTCTACCAAGCAGGGGAACCTGAATGGAAGAAAAAAACATATTCTGAAGTGGATACAGCAGTAGTAAGATCTGCGCAAAAGAAAAACAATGCAGTGATAATTGATGCACGACCATATAAAAAGTACCTACAAGCAACAATTCCAGGTGCAATCGCAATACCTGATACGGATATGAATCAACTTTTAGGGAAACTTCCAGCGGATAAAAAGATCAAAGTGATCACTTTTTGTGGTGGATACCATTGTGGAAAATCACATAAAGTGGCAAAAAAGATGTTAAGCATGGGATATAAAAATGTAGTTGTTTATGCAGGAGGACTACCTAAATGGAAAAAAGATGGTATGGCAACAACAGGATCATCAGGTAAAAAAGTAGCAACAAAAAAAGCGACTAAAGAACCAATGATGGCAAACGGTATTAAACAAGGTGTCGATGAAGGTACAGTTGATGGTATGTGGTTCAAAAAAATGATTGAAACCAATAAAGTGCCTAAAAATGTTCAAATTGTGGATGTATTCTCACCAGAAGAATTCAGAAATGGACATCTACCCAATGCGATTAATGTGCACGCAGAGTCCTTAAATGCAAAAGAGTTACTGTCAAAGTTACCAAAAAACAAAGTGGTAGTATTTAATTGTGTTAGTGGAGCACAAGCACTTGAAGCACGGACTAAATTAAAAAAAGCTAAACTAGATGTTTCAAAAATCTACTATTTTGATGCCAATATTATTTGTGAAAAAGATAAAAAATGTATCATTGAAGTCAATGAGCCACTAGGATAAGGAGAATATTATGAAATTACTAAAACTATTAACGGTTGTTGCAACATTAGTTTTGTTTGTTGATGTCAGCGTACAAGCAGATGAGAAAAAAGGGCAAAAAATCATTATTATAAAACTCAAAGATGACTGTGGAATGAATGGGGCAATACTTGCCAAAAAACATACCCAGGATGAGTGGAAAGCAATTAATGATGATGGAAGTCTACCTGCAGAAATTCAAAAAATCTGTCCGAACTCTAAACCATTAAAAGAGAAATATTATCCACATGTGTATGATTTCTTGTACAACTATGCTCTTGATAGTGGAAAAGTTCCTTCTTGCTAATACAGTAACTATTGCATAAGGTGTAAAGAAGGGGAATTACTATGCCATTAAGTCAGGCGCTTATCCCCTCCTCTTTTTGATAAAGAACATTATTTCCTTTAGCTGATGTAGATATTGTTTTAAGTTTGTATTCTGCTTTTGGAGTACGTGCTTTCTTTTGAGACTCTGAATCTATACCATATAAGAGTGTTACTTCCTCTACATTTATCTCATCTTTTTCTTGTGCAATTTTTAATTTATGTATTCTCTCTAAAGGCTCTTCTAAAACCCCTTTGTATACGTCACTTTCAAAGCTTTTCTAGTTTTAGCGGACACAAAAACGGACACTAAAATGTTTGAAGCTGAAAGCTATTTCTTGTAATTAATTGCGTAATTGTACTGAATATAAGTGCTAATAGCGATAGGCTTTGATGTGAGTATATTCTTTGTGTCCGGAAAAATCTGTCTCAAAAATTACCGTTTTAGTAACTGTCTAGTTTATAGGGGACATTCCAAAGTTCTTGAGAGATGAAATTCATAAAAAAGTCCTACATATTGAGATAAAAGATTATATTTGAGAATTCGTGAAAGTTTTAGTAAGTATACTAATAAACTTTATACTACACATTTTAAGAGACTTTAATGTAGAATCATTTACAAAATATAGTCATAAAAATTCCGAGAAGCAGTTGTGAGTTTTATGAGTTTATAAAAGCTTATAAAATGATAGAGGTAGGAAAAATGGCTACCAAGGAGAAGATATAAAATGAAATATTACCCCCATATATTAGCAGTTAGTTTTTTACTCTTTTTTATACTTTTAGGTATTAGTCCAACTGACAGAAAAGTTTGGATTGTTGAAGTTGTCCCTATAGTTTTCGTATATTTATTATTGCTGTTGACATATTATAAATTTAAATTTACAAACACCTCATACACTTTGATGCTTTTATGGTTAGTGTGGCATACCATAGGGGGGCATTATACTTTTGCTAATGTTCCTTTTGATTTTGTAACTAACCTGTTTGATTTTGAGAGAAATCATTTTGACAGGGTTGGTCATCTGGTAGTTGGATTTTATGCCTATCCAATGGCTGAGTTTTTAACAAGAAAGAAATATGCAAACCCTATTGTCGCATCTTTCTTTGGACTATTTTTTATTATGAGTATTGCTGGTGCTTATGAAGTAGTTGAGTGGGCTTATGCTGTAATTGAGGGTGGAGATGCAGGAATAGAGTTCTTAGGTTCACAAGGTGATATATGGGATGCTCAAAAAGATGTATTAGCAGATACTATTGGGGCGATACTATCACTATCTCTGTTTTGGTATATACGACCTGATATAAAAGATATGAGAGGTTAAATCTATTTCTATAAACTTTTTCAAGATTTAATTCAGGTTTTTGAAGCATTATAATATTTGCTTTATTTAACCATCCAGCTAGTTGACTTCTTACTTTTTAATAATTTTAGTTTTAGT
>JBDLHW010000231.1:0-2704 GCA_039715155.1 Campylobacterota bacterium
TAGTATCTCTGTTTTTTATATACTTGATGATAAAAAACATACTGTTTGTTAAAAAACTAAAAGAAGAGAAAAAAAATAATGATAATTGATTCACATATTCATTTAGATGATAAAAGATATGATGAGGACCTGAATGAAGTTCTAAATCGTGCTAGAGAGGGTGGAGTGAAGAGATTTGTCATACCTGGGGCGGACCCATCAACGCTCTCACGTGCCATTGAAATATCTGAGCAAAACAGTGATGTTTTCTTTGCTGTAGGAGTTCACCCTTACGATATGGACTCTTTTGATGGACTCAACTATGAAGATTATGTGTCACATGAAAAGTGTGTGGCTATTGGAGAGTGTGGGCTTGATTACTTCAGGCTTGAGGGCTCAGATGAAGAGAAAGAGGCTGAGAAACGCAGACAAAAAGAGGTTTTTGTGGCTCAGGTAGAGCTTGCAAAGAAGTATAAAAAGCCACTTATTGTACATATACGTGATGCTTCAAGAGACTCAAAAGAGTTGCTTTTAGAGCATGATGCTGGTGAAGTTGGCGGTGTTTTGCACTGTTATAATGCAGATGAAGAGCTTTTAAGTCTTGCAAACAGTGGGTTTTACTTTGGGATAGGAGGTGTGCTGACATTTAAGAATGCTAAAAAGCTGGTAAATGTACTTCCTAAGATTCCACAAGAGAAATTAATCATTGAAACCGATGGTCCATATTTGACTCCAACACCTCATAGGGGAGAGAGAAATGAACCTTTATATACAACTTTTGTTGCTCAAAAAATGTCAGAACTTTTAGATATTCCACTTAAAAGTGTAAAAAACATTACTACACAAAATGCCCTAAAACTGTTTCATATTTCTTAATATTAAACAGTTTTATTACAGCTTTAAAATATTTATACCGATATTAACGAAGATTTGGATAGAATCTAACTCTTAAATTTAAAATAAAAAGTTGTATATGTTTAAATATCTTTTAACCATTTTTTTTCCTATGTTACTTCTTGCGAATTTAACATATGTATCAAACTATAACAAAGAGCTTGCACTTTTAGAGTCTTTTGATATTGAGCCATCATTTTTGTATGATCCGGTAGTGAATGATTTTAGACTTAAAAATAATACTACAATCAAAAATAGACAGTTTTTTAAGACAATGGAGAAAGCCTACCTCTTTATTCCTGCTATTAAAAACATACTTACAAAATATGAAATACCACAAGAGTTCCTCTATCTTGCAATGGCAGAATCAAATTTTTCAACAAGAGCCTACTCTAAAAAAAGAGCATCCGGACTTTGGCAATTTATGTCTCGTACTGGAAAGCATTACAAGCTTCACATCGATGAGTATGTAGATGAGAGACGTGACCTTATTAAATCAACTGAAGCAGCAGCAAAATATCTCTCAGCGCTTCACAAAAGATTTGGAAAGTGGTATTTGGCTGCAATTGCTTACAACTGTGGTGAAGGTAGACTGAACAAGGCTATCAGAAAAGCAGGGACTGATGCTCTGAAAGTTTTACTTAACTCAAAAAAGAAGTATATTCCAAGAGAAAGTAGATACTACATCAGAAAGATTGTTGCACTAGCCCTTATCGGTACTGATGAGCAATTTTTACTATCAAGTGAGTATGGGTACCTTTTAAATCGTGCAAATGCCTATCCGATTGCAACTGTTAAGCTTTCAGGTGGAGAGTCTTTAAAGAGAGTTGCATCTTTAATTGATGTTCCTCTAAAAGATTTACAAAACTTAAACAGACACCTGAAGTATGACTTTGTACCGCCTTACTCTAAAGCTTATGATGTTTATATTCCATACATTAAGCTTTCAGAATTTAAGCAAAAATATTATGCTGAGCCTATAAAAAATATATATAGAGTACATATTGTAACTAGTGGGGATAATCTTTCGTATATTGGTAAAAGATATGGTGTCTCATACAAGGTTATAAAAGATTTTAATAAACTAAAGTCTAACAGACTTAAATTAAAGCAGAAACTCATTATCCCAATAGTTGGTAAAAGTAACAAGAAAATCTCTAGCAAGAACTACTACATGGTAAAGAAAGGGGACTCTTTAGAGTCTATTTCTAAAGCTTTCAAAGTAAGTATACAAAATATAAAACTTCAAAACCACCTCAAAGGGTCACTTATAAAAATAGGAGATAGGTTAAAGATTTATGAGTAAGATTTATATTTTATCGCTGGTATTTGTGCTGGCAGCTTTTAGTGGCTGTAGTACGAGAGGAAAGCGTACCTACCAAAACTACGACTATAAGCAAGAGCAAAAAACATACTCATCAAACTCTAAGCATCACAGCCGCACGATGGATAAAAAGACATACTCTCACCCTACGATGAGACCCTATGTAATCCGTGGGATTAGATATCACCCTACGGTAGTAAGCGTTGGTGACAGATTTAAAGGTAATGCCAGCTGGTATGGACCTGACTTTCATGGAAAACTGACATCAAACGGCGAGAGATACAGTATGTGGGCTATGACAGCTGCACATAAAACTCTGCCAATGAATACCATTGTGAAGGTAACTAACAAAAGTAATGGTTTAAGTACTGTTGTAAGGATTAACGACAGAGGTCCGTTTATTGCTACTAGGATTATAGACCTTTCAAAAAAAGCAGCTGGAAAAATTGACATGATCAACAATGGAACAGCTCCTGTAACTATTGAAATACTTGGTTTTCAAACAAA
>JBDLHW010000232.1:0-2692 GCA_039715155.1 Campylobacterota bacterium
TCTCATGACAACAATCGATATGAGAAACCACACCGTAAAGTTGTATATAGAGGTAATAATCACTCTCATAGAAAACATAAAAGACATCATATGAGAAAGCATCACAACCACGGTCATCACTATTATAGTCGTGCTAATCGCTATAATAAACACTATTATAGAAATAATTATAGACATCATAGACACTAAAACCTATAGTTTCCCTCTTTACTTTAGTCTATTAGTTATCGTATAATTAATAACTACTGTGGAGGGGGAAGAGATGAAAAAAATTATGATACTCAGTGGTGCCGGGCTCTCTGCTGAGAGTGGCATCTGTACCTTTAGAGATCACGATGGTCTTTGGGAAAATCATGATGTTATGGAAGTATGTTCTACGCAGGGCTGGATTAAAGATCGAAAAAAAGTAACTCAATTTTACAATGAGCGCAGACGTGAGCTAGAGTTTAAAGAACCTAATCATGCACATAATGTTTTAGCCCAACTTGAGCATGACTATCGAGGCAGAATCATCCACCTCACTCAAAATATCGACAACCTTATGGAAAAAGCGAATGCTAAAGATATTATCCATCTTCACGGTACACTAACTGACCTACGCTGCGAGGCGTGTACTGAAATTTTCAATATAGGCTATGCAGCTCAAGACTCTACTCAACATTGTCCCCATTGTGGAAATAGAAGAGTTCGTCACAACGTTGTCATGTTTGGCGAACCGGCACCAAAATACGCTCATATCCAACAAGCAACCCGAGAGTGCTCACTCTTTATTGCCATTGGTACAAGCGGAACAGTCATCGACCTTATTCAAATTGCAAAAGCCTTTAAACACTCTGCTCTTATTGACCCAAAACGTCAAGAGACTTCAAGTATATATGACCCAAAAAACTATATCGATGAATACTTTGAGAACTTTATTCAGAAAAAAGCAAGTGAAGCAATGGATGATATGCTTGCTATTGTCAAAGAGCATATGGGTAGTTGATTATCTATCAAATATTGGCTTTTAATCTTACAAACGCTAGAATTCCATACAACTAAGAAGCTAAAATCAAAGGAACTAAATTATGTATACTATATACCTTGCTGGAGAGATTCATTCAAATTGGAGAGAGGAGATTATCACGGGTTGTAAAGATTACAATGTTACATTTCTTACACCTGAACATGATCATGCCAGTAGTGATGATATAGGTAAAAATGTAGTGGGAGACCAAGAGAGTAACTTTTATAATGACCATGTCAGTGCAAAAATAAACTCTATGAGAAACCATACTTACATTAAAGAAGCAGATATAGTTGTAGTGAAGTTTGGAGAAAAATATAAACAGTGGAATGCAGCTTTTGATGCCGGTTATGCTAATGCCTTAGATAAAAAACTAATTGTTATTCACCCCCAAGAGTTTATTCATGCACTCAAAGAGATTGACGCTGCTGCCTCAGCAGTTGTAGAGTCTGAATCACAGGTCATTGATATACTCAAACACTTAGTTAGAACATAATAGACTAATGCTCTATTTTCTCATATATTTATAATAATCAGATAATATACCGACTATAAATAAAACAAATAAGGATTAAATATGCCTCACTCTGATGAAAAGTACAAAATAGAAGAGAAAGAAGTTGACGGTGTTTTAAAATTTCATGTAAAACTTGGTGAAGAAATTAAAGTATTTGAGACTCTTTTAGAGGCAAAACTGGCAATAAAGACATTCAAACTTGGAGAAGAGTTTCATAAACATGCAGGGATGGAACTGTTTATTCAAAAAGATTAAGAAAACAGTTTAAAACCCAACTTCAAGAGACTATAACTCCATGAAGGTTGGGTTTACAGAGGAGATTCCAGTTATTTAATCTTTTTCTTACCTGTCTGCTCTTTACCTTCGTTATCAATAGTAGTGAAGTTAATTTTATCACCTTTTTTACCATTGAATTTAAACTTAACAAGTGGGTTTTCAGACATAAAACCACTCATAGATACTTCATATACTACAGCATCATTAACCTTAGCAACGATATATTTAATATATGATGCTTTGATTCCTTTTTTAATTGCTTCCTCTTTGTCAGCCATTAAACTTGTAAACATTGCTTTTACTTTAACAACACCTTTTTTTTCTTTTGCTTTGATTTTCATTTTTTTAGCCATGAATCTTTCCTTTAGTATTTTTTATTTTATTTATATCGTTTGAATTGGGGTGGGTGATAGAATCAACCTCCACAACCACCAATAGATACATCTATCTCTTTAGTTGACATGTATAACTCACCACTGCCTCTTACTTTACCTACAACAGTAACGAAAGCAGTTTGTCTCATTTTAATTCTGAAATCATACTCAATGATTGCACCTTTAGGGATAGAGAATACACAAGAAAGACATCTTGGGTTAGCATCTTGGAAAAGTGCTACCGACTCTAAATCTAGAGATGATTTAATAGTAATTGGAATAGATCCACCATTCTCAGCTAGTTTAGGAGCTTTAAATGATAATTTCTTCTCATCAGTTTTTGTTCCAGCATTACCGTAAAGTGCTTTGATACCATCAGCAGTCTTTTCTACTTCCCAAGCTTTTGGCTTAGTCTCTCTGAAATTAATCGCTCTTAAATCTGTTCCTGGCACAACGATTGCAGCAAATGCTGCAAGACCTACGCCCATAAATTTTCTTCTATCCATTTTATTTCCTTTT
>JBDLHW010000233.1:0-2692 GCA_039715155.1 Campylobacterota bacterium
CAACATGAATATCACTTGCTCTACCTCTAATACAAGTTTTTAGTACAACATCAATCAGTAAAAGGATGGAAGATGCCTCTTGCTGCTCTTCCAGTGATGCGATAGAGTTTAACTCATCTCTGATTTTTTTAACTAAACCTTTGACACTATCTTTTAGTTCGATCTTATAGAGGTTAGATGATATCTGTTTTTTTGTCGCAAGTGCTATTTTGAGTATTTTTCTTGGAAAAAGTCTTTGAATAGACTCTTGCGCATCCATATTAAGGGGATCATCAAAGGCGACTGTGACATTCATATCATCTTCAGAAACTGGAACAACGTTGTACTTTTTAAGTTGAGCTAGAGGTGCTCTCTCTGTAAGGCGATAGTCCATATCAATGGAGTCTAAATCTATAAATAACAGATCCAGTTCTTCAGCAAGCTTTTCTAAAACGACCTTTTCACTAATATAGTCATAATTATCTATAATAGAGAGATCATAAACCCCATCTCTAACCTGCTGAACAATAAACCTTACCAGCCTATCCATTGTCATAAAGCCAGATAGGGTTATATCTCTTAAAATGAGATATTCACTAATACCTTTAGAGAGAAGTCTATCGACTTGTCCTTTCATTATAGAGCCATTAGCAAGTAAATCAGTTGTTATTCTATCCACAATTACCCCTACCAGTATACATGACGTTTTATAGTTATTGTATCATAAAACTCTTCAATAACCATTTTATTTAGTTTTTCATCCTTGGAGAGATAAAGCTTATATGTGAGCTTTTTATCGTTTTCATCTTCAAAAAGATAAAATGCTCTTGGTTCATGTTTTTTAAGTTTAGAGTACAAGTCAAATACTTTAGAGAGTACATAATCTGTAGTAGGCAGTTTTAAAGTTGACAGGTCATAATTATCCTGAAGTGCATGATAGAGTAGCTTTTTTTGCATTAGTATTACAGAAAAATATGCAGAGTTTGCACGGGACTCCTTTGAGAACTTCAACATAGCGACAGGGATAGCAAGTCTATCTATATAGTCTGAGTTTAAGCAAGCAAAAGCATATAAAGAGATAAACTCTTCATCTTTACTGTTGTTATTAAAGTTATCAAACCCTATTGTACAAACGTCTTCATACTTTTGGTTTTGGTATAGATTAAACATATTTTGTTTTACATTAGCATATAGATTTAGTGCTAAAAAAAGGATTAGTACTGTTTTCATTTAAATTTTCCTGAAACTATCTCATCAAGGAGTATTTTTGCACTACTTGAGTGCGAAGTTTCCATATATTGTTTTAGTGTTTTTATTGCCATCTCTTTTTGATTTAATTTTACAAGAGATTTAGCAAAAACAATCCAACTGGCATCTATATCTCTATCAATCTCATTGGTAATTAAAGCATAGTTGTAAGCTTTGTGATACTCACCAAGTTCATAATATTTTTTCGCTATAAAGAGACTAAGTGTAGGATTATTATTCTTTTTAAACCTTTTTATTATATGTCTTATATCATCAGAAGCATCACGTCTTTGAATACTTATTTTTTCAGGTTCTTCTTGAATCGCTACTGTCTCTGTAGTCTCTTCTATGTCTAACTCTTGTACCTCTTCAACGATTTGTGAAGTATGTACAGGTGAATTACTATTTACCTTCTCTGCAGGAGTTTCATTTTGATAGTAGGGTAGACTTGAATGCTGCATCTTTTTCATAAAATCTAAAGAAGGTGAGAGCTTTAATGATGTATCATAACTACTGTTGAAAGAATTTTTCTTTTCTGTTTCAATAGCCGTGTTAGAGACTCTTTTTGGTTGAGTTTTCACAACTTGAGTATTTTCCTCTGCAACCGGAGTGACTTTGGCTACTTTAGTTGCAGTTTCTACTTCCTGTTTCAGATCTTTTTTAGTTTCAGTCTCTTTATGAGAATCTATATTTTTTTCTTCGTTTGAACTAAAAAATATAGATACAGTTGCAATAATAATAACTAAACTAACTGCAATTGTGGCATGTGGAATATATGACTTTATTTTATATTTTAGCCAACGCTCTTCTAAGTCTCTTGTATTAAGCATTTATTAGACCTGTATGTATTGCTGACATCTCAATAAGTTTATTAGAAACATGAGTTGTCCCTATGCTGGATAGTTGATGGTTCGCATCATAAGCTGAATAGATATCAAAGAGTGCGTATAGCAGTTTATTTGTGTCTCTGTAGTTACCGTTAGTCAGCTTGAAAATCTTGTTTACCGATTTAGAAGTAAACATATTTGCACTATCAAAACAGTTTGCTTTCATAAGTTTCTTTTGAATATAGATTTTCAACTCTGCATTTGAAGCATTTTCTAACTCTATACTTTCCCAAATTCTCGTTTGGAAGTGCTCTTTTGCTATTAAGTCTTCCTCTTCAGTCTTGTGTAGGGTAATTACAAACTTTATTGTTCTAGTGTCTGAGATAAGTCTAATCTTTTCCATTAAAACATCAGAATATAATTGGGCTTCATCCAGTAGTACTACAGGAATAGAACCAATATCAGAGTTTTCGACAATTTTCATAAATTGTGTAAAGTTTAATTCACCACTATATTTTGTAGAGAATATATCTTGAGCTAATGTTTTATAAAACTCACTCTCATCTAAGATAGGTGTTTGATAGATATGTACTATCTGAGAGGATGAGAGGTCATTGTATAGCTTTGTTAGAAACATA
>JBDLHW010000234.1:0-2664 GCA_039715155.1 Campylobacterota bacterium
ACTCTAATCAACATCCTTACCCAATATTTCAAATAAAAAACTAAAAATCGCTTCACGACATCTGATATACTCAGCATCATGCTGAAGAGAGACTCTGTCTCTAGGTCTCTCTAAATTTACTTCAAGTATTTCACCAATAGTCGCCTCGGGGCCATTAGTCATCATAATAACTCTGTCACTCAGTAAAACAGCCTCATCAATATCGTGGGTAATGATAATGACCGTATTTTTTACCTTTTGCTGTATACGCATTAGGTGCTCTTGCAGATTTGCTCTTGTTAAACTATCTAGTGCACCAAAAGGCTCATCCATTAGGAGAACTTTAGGCTTAATTGAAAGCGCTCTGGCAATACCAACACGCTGTTTCATACCACCTGATATCTCATCAGGAAGTTTATCTTTAGCGTGGTCAAGGTTGACCATAGAGATAAACTTCTCGACTCTCTCTCTAAGTTCTGCAGAACTCAGTTCCGGCATTACTTTTTTTACTGCCATCTCTATGTTTTGATAGACACTAAGCCAAGGTAGTAGTGAGTGGTTTTGAAAAACTACTGCACGCTCTGGTCCTGGACCATCGATATGATTGTTCTCTAAAACTATTGCACCCTCACTTTGAGCGTCAAGCCCAGATATCATGTTAAGCAGAGTACTTTTACCACAACCACTATGACCAATGATAGAGATAATCTCATTCTCTTTTATATCTAAATCTACATCAGTAACAGCAACATAATCCTCTTTGCCTGGAATAGGAAACCTTTTTTCGATACTTTCTAAACTTAAAAACTTACTCATTATGCTCTACCTCTCTTTGTGTAATCAAAATAATCTGCTATCTTACCCATCACTAAATCAAGCAGGTAACCAATAATACCTACTATAATAATACCTATGATGATGTTGTGATAGTTCAAGTTGTTGTACTCATCCCAAATCCAAAAACCTATACCAATACCACCTGTCAACATCTCTGCTGCAACGATAACAAGCCATGCAATCCCTAAAGAGAGTCTCATCCCTGTAAATATAAATGGAACCGATACCGGCAGAATAATCTGAATAATTTTCTCTATAGGAGTAAATCGTAATACTTTTGCAACGTTCATATAATCTTCACTAACGCTTTTTACACCTAAAGCCGTATTTATAATTATTGGCCAGATAGAGGTAATAAAAATTGTTGAAATAGCCGTCATGTTTATATCTTGAAATATATAAAGTAACAGTGGCAGCCATGCTAGTGGTGAAATCGGCTTAAAGATCTGTATAAACGGATCAAATGCATACTGTGCCGTTTTACTCATCCCTAACATTAAACCAAATGGAACACCCACTAAAATTGCCAAGACGAATCCTGCAAACACACGCTTAAGTGACTCAACAATCTGCCAGAAGAGACCTTTGTCATCTTGGTTTTCTATGTAAAATGGATCACTGAGTACACCTGCTAACTCATCACCTTCACTAGTCACTCCACCAAACGCAGCTACGTAAGTATCACTAGGTGTTGGAAAATCCTCTATCATGTGGGCTATGCCCGACCAAATTTGTACTATGAGTACAAACACCAAAAGTGGTAAAAATATCTTTTTTACTAACTCTTTATTCATTATCTATCCTTCCTATCCTTGTATGTAATGTTATTTACATCTGAAAGCACCTAGAGATGGAGACTATATATGGGAAGGAAGGTTCCTGTATTATCTCTCTAGGTACTCACAGATATAAATATCAATTGATTTGAATGTAATAAATATATGGAAAGGTAAAACCTTCCATATAGTGCTGCAGATTTTGACTATTTAGTGACGTATTTCGGGTCAGCACATCCAGCTGGACCATAAGGACATACATAGTCTGGTTGTTCTGTTTTTACTGTCCATGTATTGGCTTTTAATAGATCCTCTTTTGAAACTTTAGCTTCATCAATACCAGTAGAGAAGATATAATCAACCGCTTTGTTTGGATCCCAAACTTTTCCATCCATAAACATGTTGTACTTGTCTACACCATCTTTTTTCCAAGGGCTTGGAGGAAGAGAGTAGCCTACTTCTTTTGCAACTTCAGCAAAAAGGTCAGGTCTATAAACAGACTCGATAACTTTTTTCATATCAACAGGCTTGTCAATTTGACCCCATCTATACATCTGAGTGATGAACCACATACCGTGTGAGTAGTATGGATATGCTGCATAGTAGTTAGCAAAAACGTTAAACATAGGGTTTGGCTCAGAATCTTGACCTTTTAGGTACTGAAATGTTCCCGTCATTGATTTCTCTAGTACTTTAACCGGAGCTTTTACATAGTTTGGCTTAGAAAGAATTTTCGCTGCTTCTTTACGGTTTTCCCATGAAGCATCCAACCACATCTGTGCCTCTAAAACTGCTTTCATAACTGCTTTAGTAGTCTCTGGGTTTTTCTTGATAAAGTCTGCACGTGTCTGTAGTACTTTTTCAGGGTTGTTGTTCCAGATATCGTAGTTAGTTACAAGAGTTGAGCCTTTTTTCTTTAAAACGATACGCTCATTCCATGGCTCACCAACACAGTATCCTTCAATATTACCAGCGATGAGGTTTGAAGGCATTGTCGGTGGTGGGAATGGTTTAATCGTTGTATCACGATCTGGAACGATTCCAGAAGATGCCATCCAGTATCTTAACTCAT
>JBDLHW010000235.1:0-2660 GCA_039715155.1 Campylobacterota bacterium
AGTGTACATACTATCTGAAATATATAGTGCACCATCTATAGGAGAATCAATGCGCACCCAAGCTTGCGTTCGATAGTCACCATCATCACCGCCACTACTACACGCAGTGAAAAGAAGGAATATGAAAGCAGAAAGTAGAATCAACAAAAGATTCTTTTTTAATAACATCAATTTCATAATGCCCTCCTTCTGGTTACTATTTAAGATCATACTCGGCTCTGTTCAATTATACTACAAAATATAAATTAATGTTTTGAATATCTCTTTCTATACCTGTTTTAATATATTGTTTAAGATGTTAACACAGTTTCCTTTTGAGGTTATATGTAGCAGATATGCTGCCACCAAAAATCTTGATAATAATTTGAGAGGGCATCTTCCTAAATGTTAAAGCTTTCAAGCAATCAAAAGTTTCAAAACTTCTCAAATAAATTAAGATAAATATGCAAAAAGAATTCAGTAGTTTTTTGATAAAATGATAAAAATATTAATAATAAGTGATTTAAATGAGATTAAAAATTCTTTTTTTACTATCTTTTTCTATTTCTTTATTTGCAGATGTCTATTTAAAAAACAGTTATTATGTCAAAGAGAAGGAGATAATGCTCTCCGACATAGTAAAAAATATAGAAAATGATGTAAAACTTTTTGATATAGACAAAAATAGGTATTCAAAAAGAGTAAAATCAAAAAAAATACTACAAATTCTTCAATCTCATGGGCTAAAAGATTATAAATCCAAACACGCTTACATACAATTTACGAAAAAAAGTCCTATAAAGACTCAAAAGATAAAAAATGCAATAGAAAAAGTTTATAAAGAAAAATATACTCACATAAAAATAAAAACTGTTTCAGTAGAGCCTAGAAGTTACATTGGGACCCTGCCCCAAAGCTATGAAACGGTTCTAAAATCGAAAAGTCACCTCTCAAAAGATGGAATACTTTATATAAAGACAGATGATAAAAAGAAGATATTTTTTAACTATAAAATAGATGCTGAAGTTGTGGTTTATGAAGCAAGAAACGATATAAAAAGAAATATAGAACTCTCAAATCTAAACTCTAAAAAAAAGAGTATAATTCTAAATAAATTTAGAGCTATGCCTTTACAAAATATTTTAAAGGGCACTCTGCAGAGTACGCACAACATCAAGAGAGGGACTATTCTTACCACAAGAGATGCTCAAGGCTTGTATCTTGTTAAAAGAGGCTCAAATGTTAATGTTACACTTAGCAGCTCTAATCTGGCCATATCATTCTCTGCAGAAGCACTTCAAAATGGAAGATTTGCAGATATAATTACAGTCATAAAAAGTAATGGCAAAAAAGTTAAAGTACGCGTTACCGGCAAACGCAGAGCGGAGGTTCGATGAAGTTAATTGTAGCAACAAGTGGAGCTAGTGGTGTAAATTTAGGTATTAAGGCCTTAGAGCTGCTTCCAGAGTCCATTGACAAGCACTTTATAATGTCTGAAAACTCTAAAACTGTTTTAAGTAAAGAGATGAGTGCTACGATCCATGACAACACCGATATCTCAGCAAGTATAGCTTCTGGTTCTTTTGGAACTGATGCGATGATAATTGCACCTTGCAGCATGAATACGCTTGCCAAGATAGCTTGCGGTATCTCTGACAACCTGGTTACAAGATGTGCGAGCGTGATGATAAAAGAGCAGAAAAAGCTCATTTTAGCCCCACGCGAGATGCCTTTTTCTGCCATAGCCTTAGAAAACATGCAAAAACTTGCAACTTTAGGCGTTATCATTGCACCTCCGGTTATGGCTTACTACTCAGAACAGCAGACTCTAGATGAGATGGAAAACTTTATAATCGGCAAGTGGTTTGACCTGCTTGGTATAGAAAACAACCTTTACAAGAGATGGGAATAAGGACTTAAATGCATAAAATAGCACTCTACCCTGGGACTTTTGATCCAGTTACAAATGGACATTTTGATATTATCGAGAGAGCATTAGGTCTCTTTGATGAAGTTATCATTGCGGTGGCAGTTTCACAAGACAAGAAACCTATGTTTACTCTAAAAGAGCGCATAGAGATGACTGAGGGAGCGGTAAAACACCTAAAAAATGTCCGTGTTGTCGGATTTGATAACCTGACAGTTGATTTAGCAAAAGAGCATAGTGCTTCAATCCTCATCCGTGGACTTCGTGCAGTGAGTGATTTTGAGTATGAACTACAGCTTGGATACCTAAACAACTCCCTTGATGACACTATAGAGACTGTATACTTGATGCCTAAGCTAAAGCATGCATTTATTAGTTCATCTATCGTTAGGAATCTCTTAAATTTTAATGGCAAAACTGAACACCTTCTTCCAAAACCCGTTCAAAAAATAATAAGCGATATGAACTAATGTATATTGCAATAGAGGGGATAGATACAGCTGGAAAAAGCACCCAAATAGAAGCTGTTTCAAAAAACTACCCAAACGCAATTGTTACAAAAGAGCCTGGTGCTACAGAGGTCGGTAAAGAGATTAGAGAGATGGTCTTAAGTGCTAAGGCTCAAAGCAAAAAGGCTGAATTTTTACTATTTCTTGCTGATAGAGCTGAACATATTACAGAGGTAATTGAACCAAATATTGAGAGATAAAACAATGAAAACAAGTATTTTGCAGAACTTTCGAAAATAATGGGT
>JBDLHW010000236.1:0-2648 GCA_039715155.1 Campylobacterota bacterium
ATGAGAAACATGGAAATATACAACGCGGTGAAGCAAATCTCTTTTTACACCCAAATAATAAACCCTCAAGAGTAAATCATCTACTCACAAACTTTCACCTGCCAAAATCAACACTTTTAATGCTCGTCGCATCTTTTGTAGGACTTGAAAAAACACAGGAACTTTATGCCGAAGCCATAAAAGAGAAGTATCGCTTCTACTCTTACGGTGATGCTATGCTTATAATCTAAATACTTTCCCGTTTCTAATTTCAATATCTCCATTCAGTTCAGCTTCAAAAACTTTTTGGGGATACTTCGAAACAGTCTCATCATAAGTTGGAGCAGTCTCACAAAACTCTAGAAATGGGTCTTTTTTTACCTCTGTAGCTTTAACAGTTGCAAATCTAGAGACAAATTCATCTATGTCATAAATTGCTTTTGCCTTCTTCTCTTTGAGTAACTCATTTGTAGCACTGCTCTCACCGAGTCTGTGCGGAAAAACAAAAATCTCTTTACCCATTTTAAGTGCAAATTCTATACTTCTCATGCTACCACTATCCAACTCAGCCTCTGCTACTACTAAAACCTCTCCAAGAGCAACTACAAGCTCATTTCTCACTACAAAACTCCAAGGTCTCGCCTTATCATCTTTTTCAAACTGACTTAGCAGTAGTCCTTGATTTTGAATATCTGTTAAAAGGTTTTTATTTACTGCAGGATATTTGATATTTATACCGCAAGGAAGAACTGCAATAGTATTTGAAGCACCTGCACCCATATGAGCCACAGCATCAACACCCATCGCACCACCGCTAATCACACATACGCCAGCTCTTGAGAGTGCAGATGAGAGTTTATGGGTCATCTCTCTTGAATATTTTGAAGTCTTACGTGAGCCTACTATAGATACTTTTACTCTATCTAAAAGCTCTAAGTTTCCATCATAAAAAAGCTCAGATGGATAGTTTTTCATAGAGCCGAGTTCATCTAGTTTATGCCCTACTCTATTCATAGTGTTTAATTGAGCCTATTTATATAGACTAACTCCACTTCTTTGAGTAATTTTTTAGACTCATTGAGTGCTAGAATTGTATTTGCGTGAGGATGTCCAATAGCTATTGCAGTTCCATGTTTTTTGGCTACCTTTATAGCTTTTTTAATCTGTTTAACTATATAAGACTTCTCATGCTGGTGATCTAAAAACACATCACGTGCGACATAATTTAAACCAAAATTTTTCAATACTTTTGGCGCTTTAGTCTCTGCAGTTGTTCTACTATCTACAAAGCTGATATTATTTGCATTTAATGCATAAATTAGTCTATTCATAGCAACTTCATCTGATGTGAATTTACTACCGGTATGATTATTAATATGGTGAACTTTTGGAAATAGACTTTTAATATTTCTTATTCTTTGGGAGATCTCTTGCTGAGAGTTGCTGACCCTAAGAGTATCCGGCTCTTCTGCACTAAAGCTCTGAGCTTCTAAAGGTAAATGCACCATATATAATTTCTCTTTTGATGCAAGCTTTGCAGTATTTGGTCTCGCCCTACTTGGCGGTAAAAAAGACATAGTAAGTGGCATATTGAGACTCTTGATTGCATTTACCTGAGACCTTGTACCAACATCGTCTATAATAATTGCCAACTTTGGTTTAACGGGAGAGAGCTTTACTTTACGCTTTGCCATTTTAGGTGGTTTAGCCAGAGCAGTATCATCAAACTCATGTGAAGCGGAAACATAATGTTTTGTCTCTTTTTTCAGCACTTCTTTTAATCTTTTATTTACGGTTGTTTTTTTCTTTTCCTCAGCACTTTTTTCAATTTTTTTAAGGAGTGCCAATCTTTTCTCTTTTTCTACACTTGTCTGTTTTGAACTCTCTCTTTTTCCATCTTCAAAGCCAAGATAATATCCACCCACAAGTGAGCTTAAAACCATTGCAACTACCGCTAATCCCCATGCTATATATGTTAAAATTTTTGAGCTGTTAGCTGATTTACTTCTTTTTCTTTTCGTCATTAAATTATAATTATCTCCAAGTTTTTGTAACTATATCCTATAAAAGCAAAAATAGTACTACTGCTTTGCATTTTGACATTTTTTGTTAAGATATTTAGTCAAAAAACTTATGACAAATTTTTATTAGCTCTTGAGTATCTATTGGTTTAGCTAAATAGTCATCAAAACCTTCATCTAGAAACTTCTCTTTGTCGCCACCTACTGCATTTGCAGTCAAAGCGACTATAGGAGTAAAGCTATCTGATTTTTTTTCAAAATCTTTTATATCTTTCATCGCATCAATCCCGTTTTTATTTGGCATGTTTATATCCATGAGTACCATATCAAATTTATGCTCTTTAAATATCTCTTGAGCACGCAAACCATCTTCTGCGATTACCGCATCAATATTCATCTCATCCAATATAAAACTTATAAGCAATTGATTTGGTTCATAGTCCTCTGCAACTAAAATTCTTTTGCCTTCAAAACTATCTTCTACAAACTTATCCTCATCTTCTTTTATCGTTTCAACTTTACTTACTTCAAGTTCAAAACTAAACTTATTGATAAAGAGATGGCAGCAAGAATTATTGCTGGTACTTGTAGATCAATGGGTGTTGAAATCGTAGACTAGTCCACGGATAGACTACAGTTTAGAAATTA
>JBDLHW010000237.1:0-2630 GCA_039715155.1 Campylobacterota bacterium
AGTAACTGCCGGAATAGTCGAGATGGTAGAGAGAGTCAAAGAGGGCTGGGTAAATATAGTTCCATAGCCTAAAAGTTAAATTAAAAGTATAAAGAGGAAATAAGATGAAAAAAATAGTTGCATTAGCAGTTGCGTTTATATGTGTAGTATCGCTGCAGGCAAAAGGTGATTTACACCTATTTGAAGCAGATAACAAGAGTGGAAAAATTACTCCAACAATGATAGAAGAGGCATTTACAGCTAATGGCTTCAAAACAGCAGTAAACAGCGAGATGAATCGTCCCTACCAGATCCAGTTTAAGCAGACAGACTTTAAAGTTTTTAACTTATTAACTGTATATCATGCTAAATTATCTCACGATTTAGTAAAAAAATATCCAAAAGCCGGTGTGTTTACTCCACTTGGAGTTGGTATTTACCAAGGTAAAAATGAAGACACTATACATGTCTCAACGCTAACATCAGAGGCACAAGCCAAGATTTTAGGTTTTGATGATGAGTTGTTAAAATCAATCGAGAAAGAAGTGCTAAAAGCTATAAAGAGTGTTATGCCAAATGCAAAATATAAACTAAGTGAAGATAGTTTAAAAGAGAGTAGAGATCTAGTGACAACATATAAGCTAGATTTAGACGGTGAAGATGCAGAGGAGATGAGAGAAGAGGTTGAAATGGCTTTAGACAGTGGTTTTAAACCAGCCGGTTTTGTTATGGCTAACTATCTGGATTTAAATGAAGAGTTGGTAGACTCCGGGAAATCGAGTCCATTTGATTTTTATGTTGCATACTCTATCTGTAAGTTAAAAGTTATCTATACCGTATCTAAAACTCGTCCTGAAGCTTCAGCTTTTGCACCATGTACACTGGCAGTTTATAAGAAAAAAGATGAAGATAAGATAGTTATGGAGTTTCCAGGTGTATATAACTGGATGAGTTCTGCCAAAGTTGAAGATAAAGAGGCTAAAGAGGTGCTTATGAAAGCGCAAGAAGATTTTGAATCTATTTTAAAAGAGATTACAGAGTAGGGCCTAGAGCATGAAAAAAATAATCTTATTGCTTGCATTTATAGGTGTACTCAGTGCTGATGGTGAAACATCAAAAGTTGTTTATGACTTAACAACAAGCAGTGTTGCCAAGTTTGAAAAAAGTATACTAAAAGGTATAGAAGTTCATAAAACACACTATCAAAATGACTTAAAAGAGCTTGAAGTTGCTGTTGTTATCCATGGCGGAGCATATAGATTTTTTGTTAAAGACCTGCAAAGTACTATTTTTAAAGATGACAAAGAGTTAGCTAAAGTATATGCAGATTTAAAAAAAAGAATAGCAATTATGTCTGATACTTATGAGGTTGAGTTTTTCATGTGTGAAGCTGGAATGAAAAGAAATAAGTTAGAAGAGAAAGATATAGTTGAATTTGTAAAGTTACTACCAACATCTACTGTTGGATTGATAGATAAGCAGAATCAAGGCTTTGCTTATATCCCAGTTTCAAATTAGGCATAAATTTTTTATTTATGCCAAAATCTTCACAAAAACTACACACTTCTTATGATATAATTTTTTCTATAAAAGGAAACGAATGAAAAAATTTATAATTATGTTACTAAGTAGTGTGATATTCTTGGGCGCAGCAGACTTTCTAATGCCTGATGAAGCTTTTAAACCTCACGCTATTTTAAATCAAGATATGGAGATAGAGGCTAGCGTTGAGATTGCTGAAGATATCTATCTTTATAGTGAAAAAGTAACTTTAGAAGTTACTAGTGATAATGGCGTAACAATTAAAAAAATAATATCTCCAAAGAGTGTTGATCATCATGGTGACCAAGCTTATCTTAAATCTCCCGCATTTATAGTTGAACTGCAAAGAGATGCTGATATAGTTGGCAAGAAGAGTGTTGTTTTAAAGCTCTCATATCAGGGGTGTTCAGAACAGGGTTTATGTTATGAGCCACTCTTTAAAGAGTTCTCTTTTGAGGTTGATACTTTAGCTTTGAGTGTTAAAGCAGAAAAAGCGAAAGTTAAAACAGAGGAGATCCTAACAGAAGAGAAGCTAATAAAAGCAGCTCCAGAGGCTCCAAAAAAAGAGGAGCGTTCAGAGAGTGACGCTATTGCAGACACTATAGGTTCTGGAAACATAGCACTTATACTTGCTACATTTTTTGGTTTTGGACTGCTTTTAGCGATGACTCCCTGTGTGTTTCCTATGATTCCTATTATCTCTGGACTTATTATCTCTCAAGGTGAAGGGATAACTGTCAAAAAAGCATTTATGCTCTCTTTAGTTTATGTTTTAGCGATGGCAGTTGCATATACGATTGCCGGTGTTTTAGCAGGATTGTTTGGCTCTAATCTTCAAGCAGCACTGCAGACGCCATGGGTTATCTACTCTTTCTCTTTTGTATTTGTAGCTCTTGCATTTAGCATGTTTGGTTTTTATGAACTAAAACTTCCTGACTCTTTTGTAAGTAAAGTAAGTTCTGCAAGTCATGGTTCAGGTTATGTCGGTATTGCTATTATGGGATTTCTTTCAGCTCTTATAGTTGGACCATGTGTAGCTGCTCCACTTGCTGGTGCGCTTGTTTATATTGGTCAGACAGGTGATGCAGTTCTTGGCGGTATGGCTCTGT
>JBDLHW010000238.1:0-2626 GCA_039715155.1 Campylobacterota bacterium
ACCAATGAGACCACACACGAGATCATAGAGAGTAACTTCTACAGAGCACCTATGTTCTCAGGGCAGATAGAGGGTGTAGGCCCGCGTTACTGTCCAAGTATTGAAGATAAGATCAGCCGTTTCAGGGACAGACCAAGACATCAGATCTTTGTGGAACCGCAAACCATTGATGAGACGGAATATTATATTAACGGTATGAGTACCTCTTTGCCGATCGATGTACAATTAGAGATGGTACGTTCTGTTGAAGGTATGGAGAATGCAAAGATCGTACGTTACGGATATGCGATCGAGTATGACTATGTACAACCAACGGATCTGAAACATACTTTGGAGACAAAGAAGATCAAAGGGCTCTATACTGCCGGGCAGATCAATGGTACGACAGGGTATGAAGAGGCAGCAGCACAGGGTTTGATGGCAGGTATCAATGCTGCTCTGAGTATTCAGGGTAAAGAGCCGTTCATACTTAGACGCGATGAAGCCTATATCGGTGTACTTATAGATGACCTGGTCACTAAAGGGACCAAAGAGCCTTACCGTATGTTCACTTCCAGAGCAGAATACAGACTGCTCCTGCGTGAAGACAATGCAGATATGAGACTCTCTCATTATGGAAAGGTACTGGGACTTCTGGATGCAGCATACAGTGAAAAATTTGAAAAGAAAAAGGCAAGTCTCGATGAAGCGTTAGACTATCTTCGAAGCAATCACGTAACACCGACCAAAGCATTTTTGGCAAAATTGGAGTCTATAGGAGCTGTCAAGATCAATGCAAGAACCAATTGGATCGATGTGATCGGACGCGGAGATTTCAATAGAGAGAAGCTGATCACGCTTCTACCGGACTTTGATAAATATGATGATGAAGTTATGGAGCAGATACTTGTAGAGGCAAAGTACAGCCGTTACATAGAAAAACAGCAGCAGCAGATACTGAAAATGGATGATATGCTGAGAATCAAGATTCCTCAGGATTTTAAATATGACAAAGTTTCAGGATTGAGTAATGAGATAGTGGAAAAACTTGTACTTGCCACACCTCCGACACTGTTTGCAGCTTCACAGATATCAGGAGTGACTCCGGCTGCATTGGAAATTATACATGTACATATCAAGATGGCTCAAAGAGCCAAGAGCAATAAAGGAGAAAATTAATGTTATATTATTATGCAAATTCAGGACATAAAATAGGGCTTGAGAGAGTCAGACGGGGTGCAGCTTTACTTAAAAGACTTGAAGCCAGTGGTGTAGAGACACAACTTTTAGTAAATGATTTTAGAGCAGGGCTTGCAGCAAAAGATCTGGGTGTAAAAGAGTATGTGACCATAGAGAGCATACAAGATATAGATGCCATTGTAGAGGCAGGAAATAGTGTTATTATAGACTCGCCTGAAGATGACAGAGGACGACTGGTTAAGTTTTTTTCTGATTTTAAAAATGTTTGGCGTTTTGAACATGACAGCGCTGACAGCTCAATACATGGTGAAACATTATTAAGAGCAGGATGTAAAGATGACAACTGTGTAGAAGCTGTTATTATAGATGATATCTATTTTGAAGACCATGCAAAAAAAGAGGAACGTACACTTTTCTTTTTAAGTGATGCAGATTATGATAAAGTTATTTTAAGTAATGAATCATTTTTTAAAGCATGTAACATGGAGCTGCTTCTTGGGAACTACTTTTTTGTTAAGTATGAAGATGATCTGGCAAAACTCTTCTCCACGCTGCATGAACCTGAAGAGTATGTAGATCTTGTTACAACCAGTAGTCACATTGTCACCTCTTCTGCCCAAACTGCATTGGAGGCTAAAGCAAGTGGTGCAAAAGTTGTCTATATACATCTTTTAAATGATAGTCTCTATCCTGTTCAGATTTTAAGTGCATACGGCATAAATGTTGTAAATGGTTTTGATATGGAACTTTTAACAAAATATTTGAATGAAGAAGAGCAAATTTCTGAAAAAACAATAGATCGTTTTGATGAAGATAAAATTAAATCAATTCTATAATTTATATTCTTAAATAATATATTAGTTATTCTCTCCCCTAATAATTAAAACTACTGTTACCTTAGTATACATAAGGTAACAATGTTGCTACAGCCGCCTCTTTTTGATATAAGTCAATCCTTTTTAAATATAAATATTATACAATAGGAGATTACATATTTTATATAAGGAAGGAAAATAGTATGGCAAAAAACGTACAAGGTCGTAGAGACTTTATGGGTATGGCACTAGGTGGTTTCACTGCTCTAGGTGGTATCGGTGCACTTTATGCGATGAAGCGCTCTTGGGATCCATTACCAAGTGTTGCAGCAGCTGGATTTACAACAGTAGACCTAAGTGGAGCACAGGAAAATGTGTTGAATGTGGAGAAATGGAGAGGTAAACCTATCTTTGTTTTGAAAAAAACAAAAGATATGAAAGCGGATGATAGAGATGTTGTTGTAGGGAATGACAGATATCATGTATCGATCGGGCTCTGTACACACTTAGGATGTATCCCTGCATATAAGCCAAATGATAAAAAATTCCTCTGTGCTTGTCACGGTGGTGAGTTTGATGCGAGTGGTCACGAAACATTCGGTCCTCCGCCAAGCCCACTGGAAGTTCCACCA
>JBDLHW010000239.1:0-2622 GCA_039715155.1 Campylobacterota bacterium
GAGTTTTTAACTGAAGTAAAAGAGACTCTTTCTGGTTTAACTAAAAGCATCTATGAGTTAGCTGGGACAGAGTTTAATATCAACTCTACAAAGCAGCTCGGTGTTATACTCTTTGAGACACTTGAACTACCAGTGGGTAAAAAAACAAAAACCGGCTACTCAACAGATGAGAAAGTTTTAAATGGTTTAAATGGCAAGCACGACATAATCCCTAAGCTTTTAGAGTATCGCGAAGTTTATAAGCTCTACTCAACATATATTGAGCCACTTTTAAAACTCTCACGTGAGGATACAGATAGTCGCATACATACCTCTTTTGTTCAGACTGGTACTGCAACAGGGCGTCTGAGTTCTAAAAATCCAAACCTTCAAAATATTCCTGCTAGAAGTAAGTTGGGTCTAAAAATACGTGAGGCTTTTGTAGCACCTGAGGGTAAAAAACTTATAGGTATAGATTACTCACAGATTGAACTGCGTCTGCTTGCACACTACTCACAAGACAGCGTTTTGGTAGATGCGTTTCAACACGATAAAGATATCCACCGTCAAACTGCTATCGCACTTTTTGGTGAGGATGAAGCTGATGCTAAACGTGGTGTTGCTAAAACAGTCAACTTTGGACTTCTTTATGGAATGGGACAGAAAAAACTCTCAGACACTTTGGGTATAACTACAAAAGAAGCCAAAGAGATTATAGAGAAGTATTTTGAGAGCTTTCCTACAGTTCGTGCATACTTTCGCTCTATTGTGGATAGCTCAAAAGAGTATGGCTATGTGCAAACTCTACTCAAACGCCGTCGCTACTTTGATTATGAGAATGCAACGCCTATGTTTAGAGCAGCATATGAGAGAGAGTCTGTAAACTCTGTTTTTCAAGGAAGTGCAGCAGACCTAATCAAGCTCTCTATGAATAAGATAGATAAAGTTATAAATAATGAGAGATTAAATGCAAAAATGCTCCTGCAAATTCATGATGAACTTATCTTTGAGGTAAATGCAGACGAAGCTGAGGCTTTAGGTAATCGTTTTAAAGAGATTATGGAGTCTATTATGGAGCTCAATATTCCGCTAAAAGCGAGTATGAATATTGGTGATAACTGGGGAGAACTAAAGTAATGAAATACAGATATATAGGAAAAACGGGATTAAGAGTTAGTCCTATATGTATGGGGACTATGACATTCGGTACTCAGACTCCTGATGAAAAGGTTGCCTTTGAGATTATGGATAAGGCGTACGATGCAGGGGTGAATTTTTATGATACTGCTGAACTCTATCCAGTCCCACCATCAGGGAAACTTGCCGGTCTTACTGAAGAGATTGTAGGCCGCTGGTTGAAGACTAAACCCCGTGACAGTGTAATACTCGCTACAAAGGTAGCTGGAGCTGCAAATGGCTGGTTTGTTCCGCCGATTCGTCACGGTATGACTGCGATTGACAGTTTTCATATAGAGAGAGCTATTGAGGGGAGTCTGAAGCGTTTAGGGACTGATTATATAGACCTCTATCAGATGCACTGGCCAGATACAATTGTTCCTATTGAAGAGAGTCTAAAGGCTTTTGATAGACTGGTTCAGAGTGGAAAAGTTCGCTATATAGGAACTTCAAATGATACTGCTTATGGAACCTCAAAAGCACTGATGACATCTGAGTATAAAAATTATGCACGATTTGAATCTATCCAAAATAATTTCTCACTTTTAAATCGTCGTTTTTTAGACGAACTTGCAATTCTAGCTGAAAAAGAGCAGGTTTCACTTCTGCCATACTCTCCACTTGGAGGTGGTGTTTTAAGTGGAAAGTATAATCAGCCAAATAACACTGAGGGGCGTTTTGCAAGCTATATGAACTCAACAGACAAACGCCAACGTCTGATGGCTGACAGATTTGCTAATGAGAGATCACTTGCATCGGTACAGAAGTATCTTAAAATTGCATCTGATGCCGGACTTCACCCTGTAACTATGGCTACAGCTTGGTCAAAACAGTTTAGTTTTGTAGCTTCTACTATTATAGGTGCGACAACTCCAGAGCAGCTTGATGCAACATTAGCTGCAATGGATTTAGAACTGAGTGATGAAGTGTTAAAAGCTTGTGATAAGGTACATCAAGATATTTTATATCCTATGGGATAATAGAGTTTTTTCGTAAATTATAGAAAAGAATACATCAGCTATAGCACATCACTTTTTTTATTTCATAATCCCTTAAAGTTTATGGAACTTTGCAGTTTTGACTTTTAGAACACTTTGTGGAACACATAAAGCTCGTAGTGGTTGGCTATGTTCAAAATATAAGAGATAATGAGATAGAAGAAGCTTCTTATTGTGATACTTTCCAACTACTAAGTTTTATTTATATAGAGATTATTTTATAGTAATTATAATATGTCTACTTTATAGGGGACATTCCAATAAACTTACACTCTTGTAACCATTAGGTAATTAATAGTTTCTATAGTTTTGCTGTAAAATATAAAGGAGGTAAAACTATGAAGAAAGTAAAACTTAGTACATTGGATAGACTAAAACTAAAATTATTAAAAAGTAAGAAGTCAACTAGCTGGATGGTTAAATAAAGCAAATATTATAATGCTTCAAAAACCTGAATTAAATCTTGAAA
>JBDLHW010000024.1:0-15193 GCA_039715155.1 Campylobacterota bacterium
AGCACGACAGTATAGAGGTGTGTTAAACAGGTTTATAGAAGAGACTTTGCAGCAGAGCCAGTTAGCACAACGATGTAGACTCTGCCATGCTGTTTTACCTACGAACTCGAAGTACAGTATCTGTCAATCATGCTTTAAAAAGAACTATACCAGAGGTAAAGGCTCACGTGGAAGACGTAGAGGTGATCACTAAATTAGGGTTTTAATATTTACCTCGTCAATCTGCTCCGGCTTTAAATGAGTCTCGGCATACTCCAGATAGATTCCGGAGTCCAAAAAGAGTTCGAAAATATTCCTGTCAATATGCTGCTCTTTAACCATAAAACTCATGATTTTAAGAGACTCTGAGAGTGTTTTTGCTTTTTTATATGGTCTGTCTGAAGCAGTGAGAGCTTCAAATATGTCAGCTAAAACCATAATTCTTGCAGGAATAGAGAGATCTTTTTTAAAGAGTTTTCTTGGATACCCTGTTCCTATTAAGGTTTCATGATGAGTACCGGCATATTCAGGTATTTTCATAAGATGGGCCGGAAATGGAATCTGCTCGAGCATTTTTATTGTCATAATCACATGTTCGTTTATTTTAAATCTCTCTTCATTTGTAAGTGTTCCTTTATCTACACAAAGGTTATATATCTCTCCATAGTTGTAGAGATATTCTGGCACTTCTTCTTTAAATCCATCGGCTTTGTATTTTTCATAATCGAAATTCTCTCTTTTTATGAGATGTTCCTGCTTATCGCTTAAGAGTTTTTCTTTAACAGGCAGGGAGCTTGCTTCTATTCCTTCGTATCTTAAGAGTTCTACATCTGAGAGACCCAGTCTGTCATCAAAGTTTCTTATCCACTCTCTCTTGGCAATAGATTTTATGAGCTCTTGTTTATCATCACTCATATACTCTCCACCCATATTGCTTTTTGCTAAAAACTCAAACTCTTTTATCAATTTAGTTTGGGTAATATGTAGTTTTTTTAGACTTTCATCCCTATTTTGATTATTTAACTGCTCTTCCAAATAGAGTATTTGTGCATCTCTGTAGAGAACTTCAAAACGAGTTCTTATCTCATGGATACGATTGTATATCGTCTCAAGTTTTGTTGACTTATCTACTACATACTCTGGTGTTGTGACTTTTCCGCAGTCATGCAACCAAGCTCCTATATGAAACTCTCTCCACTCATCTTCACTAAGAAATGAAAACGCTTTAAAGGGACCTTCATTTTTGTTATGAGCAGCTTTTGTCAGCATTTGAGCAATTTCAGGGACACGCCTACAGTGACCGCCGGTATACGCTGATTTTGCATCAATCGCATCGGCTAGAACTTTTATGATAGAGTCAAGCAACTCTTCTTGAGACTTTTGGTACTCCTGTATACTGATTGACATGGAAACAAGAGAGTTGGAGAGTTCATGTAACTCTAAAATAGATGTTTTAATGTTTTTTATTTCACTAAACTCTCTATTTTTTATTTTTTCATTTTCTAACATTAGAGAGCGAATAGGTTTAACAATCATAGAAGAGGAGCATAGGGCTAAAGGAATAGATAATAAAATAAGAGCTACTGCAACATACAAAGAGTTCTCTATACTTTTGATATATGGTTGCATAAGCTTCTTCTTTGGCATAATAATACCTATGTTTAACTTACCGGTTTTTACTTTTGTTAAAGTATGATAGATAAAATATTCAACATCACCATGAGTGTGTGTATGGGTAATTCCATTTTTATTACTCTTAAAAAATTCGAAAAGTTTATCCCAGTTGTAGAGTTTTTCTTTATTTGATGTTGCTATTAGCTCTCCTGCATCACTATATAGAATTATATGACTCTCTTTATCAAAACTCTGTTTTTTTATAAAATCATCCAAATCACTCAGCGTAAAATCAATAGCAATAACGGCCTTTTTGTTTGGTACCTGTTTTGCAAACGTTATACCATTAGTTTTAGTGGATTTAAACTCATATATATCTGTTCTTACCACATCAGTTGTGTTCATCGCCTTTTTATACCAAGGACGCTCAGAAGGGTTTAAGTAACTACCAACAGTTTTACTAAGAACTGTTTGTAGTTTTGAATTTAAAAACTCTAAAGTTGTTTTGTTATCCTTACGTGATCTTTTTATACTCAGAATTGCCCATTGACTACTTTTCGGCGGATTATGAAGATTGATGATGTTTGGATGTTTTTTAAGCTTTAGCACTTCATAAAAGTCACCATTTTCATAACCAATATATATCCCTTTGGCAGATTTATGATTTTTTAGAGCTTCAGCCAAATCATCTAACATAGGGTGTGTTTTATTTGTGTCTAAACTATCAGAAATATCATTGTTGAGAGATAAAATGCTTAAAGACTTTTGTAAAAAAGCTTCAGTACGTGTGATAAACATTGTTGTGTTGTTTGTAACTTGCTTAAAAGTTTGATCTATCGCTTTTTGAGCTATTTGATTGCTGGAGTAGTATTGCAGTCCTAGTAGTAATGTAGTTACAAGCAGTATTATTAGAATAAAGTTTGTAACTATATTAAAACGCAGGGTTGTGCACATAACAAACTCCTTTTAGCTCTTAAATTCGTTGATCGTCTCCTGTAGTGATGAAGCAATTTGAACTAATCTTTTAAGCTCCTCTTCTATACTTACAACACTTGTTCCGTTAGCAGTTGAAAGGGCTTCTATGTCTGCAATATCTTTAATAATATCTTCAATATCTTCAGACATTTTTATACTATCTTGCTTGGACTCATGTGCAACCTCATTGGAAGCCTTGATAGAACTGGATGTCGCATCAATTTGCTCTTCTACATCACTTGAGATATGAGTAAGACTCTCAATATTTTGAGCATTCTCATTCATCTTATCACTCACGTCATTGATGGACTGAATGATTGTACTTACACTCATATCTATCTCTGTTAAAGACTTCTGTGTTCTTTCGGCAAGTTTACGGACTTCATCAGCAACAACAGCAAAGCCTCGGCCATGCTCACCGGCACGTGCCGCCTCAATAGCTGCATTTAGGGCAAGCAGGTTTGTCTGTTCTGCTATGTCTTTTATGACATTTAGTACATCTTTTACCTGGTCTGCATTGCTTTTTAAACCTGAAAGCTCACCGGAGAGTTCACCCTCAATTTCAACAAATGAAACAACTTCAGAGCTGAGTCTACTTAAAGACTCTCTTGCGGTATCAAGCTCATCACTTGCTCTTTCAACTGTCTGTTGAGTCTCTTCAGATGTCTGAATTGTATGAGAAATAACCTCTTTTATAGCTTCACTTTTCATAGTAGTCTGAGCAACTATATCTTGTTCTTGTTGTGTACCCTTGGCAATAATACGACTTGAGAGTTCTATCTCCCCTGCAATATTTTTGTTCTGCTCTCCAAGAAGTTTGACACTGTTTACAGTCTCTTGAATCATCTCTATAAATTTATTTACTTCATTTGCAGCTTCTCCAAATTCATTGCCCTTAGTGTATTTAAGCCTTTTAGTAAGGTCCTTATCTCCACTTATAAGTTCAGAGATACGAGTTTTGAGCTTCTCTAGAGGAGTGAAAATCTCTTTAACAAAAAATATACTAGAGACTAAAGCAAAGAGGAGGCCAATAACTAAAAGTGAGATAGTCAGTGTTAGGTTTGTTTGCGCTATATCTGCATCGCTCTCATCTAAGGAGATAATTAAATCCATTGCACCAAGAGTATAACCGGATTTTGCATTATAGTGACATGAGAGACATCTGTCTTCTGCCACCATAGGCTTTATCATACGAATTGTATGATGCCCATCTTCATCTTTTTCTATAACTTTGGTTGTCTTATTTGTTAATACATCGAGCAGAAGAGGGTCAGTTGTGAACTTTGCATCAGGTGCGTAAACTTCCAAAACAGCTTTTGATTGTGCAATATCCAAGTACTCTATCCCTTCAATACTTCTTGCTGATTTAAATGCATGCTGAACTACTTCAGGGTCACCAAGCATCATACTTCCGGTCATAGTCTGAAAGATAGACTCACTAAGCATTGCCAATGATTTTTTTGTGCTGTCGTTAGTGAGGGAATGCAGAGTGGAAGATAGATAGTAAATCATACCAATCATACCTATGATACTCATAGATACAACGGATAGTATAACTTTTGATTTAACTGACTTAAACATGTAGAACCTTAATAGTGTCATTTTTGTAAGAATATTATATCAAAACAATCTCTTAAAAATATCACAATTAAAGGTACTACATAGGTTTACAACTACTTTTGTACAGGAGTTTGACTAATTAGTTGAACACTCTGATCTTTTAGATGTGCCTCATGGTATGGTCCAAACGGAAGAGTGTGAATAATCCTTTTATTGGCTGTATGTGCATGTTTTACATAGTCTGCTGTAGCAGTGTTTACAGCTGCGATAACTGCTTTTGCAATTAAGCCGCCAATCCCTTCACCGGTATCTCCACCGCTCAGATCTACGACAACAGTTCCAGTGTATTTCCATAGCTCCTCTGATGTACTTGTTGAAACAATTCTGGCTTCAATTGATATTGTCAATGAAGATGCCAGCACCATATAAGATACGTCCCACTTCTTTATGGTTGTAAATAAAATTGCATCAGCTCCAAAATAATCACGATATTTATCCAGAGGCATGTTGTATAGGATCTCTGTATCGTAAACACCCTCTTGTTTCATAATATCACTGACCATCTCTGTTGTTGTCATATAGTAATCTTTGGCTTCGGCATCTGTACTTTCATTCATTGGAGGAAGTATAAGAATAGAGCGAGGCTGCTGATCATACATCTTAGGAAATGCTTCATATTGAGTCCTTTTATTCTTACTTAATTAAACTATACAGTAGATTTGTTAAATGTAGAAACATTATGTAAATAGACGGTATAGATTAAAATATAATTAGTTAGAATGTAATGAAACTATTGTGACAGGAAAAGTTATGCTTTTAAAAATAAAAAAATTTACTTTTACTGCTTTTCTATATTATATGTTACTGTTGCCAAGTTATGTCATTGCTGATAACACAGAGCAGATAGACCTTCAAAAAGAGGAAGTGTGGGAGCTCTGCAGGTTTAATTTTTATTTTGAAAATGATATGTTCTCTGCGACAGATAGTCAATACTCATCTGGAGAGAAGTTCAATTGGTTCTATCATGTAGACAACCCCTCTAACCCTCTCTACAATTTTCTATTTACAGATAGTGGGTACTACTCCTATGCAAATTTGGCAATTGTAAACCAAATCTATACACCAGTGGAGTTGGATAGAACTGATTTAATAAAAGATGACCGTCCTTATGCAGGATGGACATATTTGGAGTATGGGATACATAAAAGTTCCAGTGAAAACTTGAGATCTTTTTATATTCACGTTGGTATGGTAGGTCCGGCATCAAAATCAGAACAGATTCAAAAAGCTATACATGATTTAACAGGGAGTGAACCTCCGATGGGCTGGGATAATCAACTTAAAAATGAGTTTGGTATTAATCTAAGGTATGTTCATAAGTGGCGTTTAACTCCTCCTTTTATAGGAAACCTTGAGAGCTCGGTAATACCATTTATAGAAGCGGAATTAGGAAATATTGCTATAAATGCAACAGCTGGTGTAGGTATGCGTTTTGGTTGGAACATACCTAAAGACTTTGCAGTTTCTACCCTTGATGCAGGAGGGGAGATAGGTGTATTAGTAGGGGATGAACATAAGAACTCTTTGAAGAGAGAGTGGAGTTTTAGCTTTAATATAAGTGGATACACTTCTGCTGTAGCTCGTGATATATTCTTAGATGGGAATACGTTTAGAGATAGTCACTCAGTAGACAAAGAGAATCTTGTTTTTTATATGGGGGCCGGTTTTAGTGCGAGGTATAAAAATTTTATGATAGACTTTATTCAAACAAGAAGTACACCTAAGTTTAAACTGGAGAACCGTGCCCATACAGTGGGAACAGCGATAGTCTCTTGGTTATATTAGATATCCACCCCGTCCCAAAACTCATCATAACTTAAATTGGTTTGAGAATCTTTTGAAGCTTGAAGCTTCTTTGCTTCATCTTCAAAATAGAGTTCGAGTGCTTCATTTATCATGCTGTTTTTGTCTTTATTTAGCAGAGACTTAAAAGCTTCCAGGTTTTCTCTGTTTTCATCAGTTAGTTCAATATTTTTCATAGTGACATTGTATCTAAAGTAATGTATGATGAGTAGGGCAGGTTTATTGTAAAGGCCTCTTCTAGTGAGATGTTTTTTGTAATACCTAGAAGTGTTTTTATTACTCCGGAGTGAGTTACAACCAAAATATTTTTAGCTTGCTGTTTCAAGAGTGTTTCATAAAAATAGTTTTGAATCCTCTGTGTATACTTTTGTATATCTTCACCATCAAGTGCAGATATCCACTGCTCGAAATTTTTATACTCCAGCCCTTCAGACTGAATTTCATTAAAACTTTTACCCTCATGTCTCCCCCAGGATTTTTCACGAAGTCTGTTTGTATAGATAGGCTCTTGTGAGAGTTTAAACGCAGCTAGTGTCTGCTTGGCTCTTAGAAGGTCTGAGCAGTATATTTTGTCAAATTCAATATTTTGAAGTTTTTTTGCCAACTCTTTTGCGTCATTTTTCCCCTTTGAAGAGAGTGCTATATCGATGTGACCATTATATTTGCCTTGATACTTTTTTATAACCTCAGAGTGCCTGACAAGTGTTATCTTCATGAAAAGTTGTTTATGATTATGTAGTTTAAGAGAGCTAATTCTGTTACTTCAATGATAAAGCCGTAGATATCTCCGTTTAATCCACCCAGTCTTGATGTAAAAAACTTTGCGATGATGAGTAAAACAAAAATAGCGACCAAAAACATCCATAAAGATGAGAAAAAGTATGAAAGAAATAGAGAATAAAAAACTCCAAATGCAAGATGTTTAAAGCAAAGTTCCTCTTTTAACAGCTTTCCTATGCCACTGCTGATGTAGTTGTAGAAGTAGATGGCAAGAGTTGCGTTTAGTCGTGAGAACATCAAAACTACAGGAAGCAGATAAAAAGCTTCTAGGTGAATAACAGAAGAGAGTTTCAGCACTAAGAAGACAAGAGTGAATATCATCCCCATACCACCAATATGGGAATCCTTCATAACCTCTAGAGCCTTTTCTCTACTCACAAAGAGACCGTCTATTGTGTCACTGAGGCCATCAAGATGAAGTGCACCGGTTATCAGAACCCACAATACAAAGATAACTACTGCTAGATGAGTATTAGGCAGATAGGGTTCTAATATAGTATGGGTTGCCCATAGTATTAAGCCTAGAATAAAACCGATAAGTGGATAAAATATAGCAGAATAGCCATTGATACCTTTAAAAAAGTCATGAACCTTGAAGAATGGGATGATTGTTAGCATATTAAATGCAAGTGCGAAAGCTTTTAAAAGTCTCATTTTATCTTTGTCCCAATTCCGGCGATTACATGGAAAACTTCATCACAGCCCTGTGCTACAACTTGAGATATTTTTCCGCTGATATCTATGTATTGTCTGGCTAACTCATTATCAGGGATTATTCCAGAGCCAACATCATTTAAAACAAAAACTACATCTTTGTCTTGTTCCATAATATTTTCTATCTCTTCTTTTATATCTGAAAAATTAAATTTGTGATAGAGCATATTGTTAATCCACATACTAAGACACTCCAGCAGTACCAAGTCCTTACTCTGAGATATTATTTTATTTAGTTGCAGTGACTCTTCTACTGTTATGAAACTGTCTCCACGCTGTTTTTTATGGCTCTCTATTCTAGCATTCATTTCGCCATCAATAAACTCTGTCGTAGCTAAATAAACAGGTTTTATTTTAGCATTTTTCATCGCATACTGCTCTGCTAAAAAACTTTTCCCACTTTTAATTCCACCTATAAAAAGAGCTTTCATTGTAACCTACATCATATACATAATGAGTTCTATCTCATTTAAAATTTCTTCGTTGCTAAGAGAATTTGTAGCCCCGTAAGCTAAACATGCACCGGCACCAACACCCTCTTTTGCCTCACCTTCATCATATTTCTTTAAAATTGGAATCTCTGTATTAGCGAAACTAAACTCTGTGTAAACAGCGTGAGGAGTATAGCTTAAAAGGGAGAGTATATGGGCTATATCAGAGTTTTCATCACGTGCTACCCACTCTGTTGTAGCTAGGGTGATATTGTCATGTTTTACTCTCATTAAAACATCTTCTCTAAGAGCATCAGCAATAAGCAGACAAGCTGCCATCTGTGTTCCACCGGCTAAAACGATATGAAATCTTCTTGATGCCTCCAGTAGAAAACCAGCACAGAATATAAGCATATTATCACTGACTATTGAGAGCTTTTCAAAGTTTGTCATCTCATCATTAATAAGTGAGAGAGCTGCGTTAAGAGTCTGATTTTTAATGCTATTTGGAACATTTAAAAAGCTAGATGAAAAATCATTTTTACAATTATAATTGAGAGCCAGTGCAGAAGCTGTGGCAGTTGTGGTTCCACTTGGAGTAGACTCTCCTAAAATTAAGTAAGAGCCCTTTAGCTCATACTCTTTTCCAAAAGTCATACCTTTTTTAAAAATCTCTTTGGCATCAATATTTGCTCCTGTTGTGATAGAAGCTGATGGAGGTATATTGAAATTATGCAGTGTTGTTTGTTCGGGTTTAACCTCTAAGCCTAAGTCTAAAATCTCAATGCTGGAGAAGGGGTTTAGGTTTTCAACAGCTCTTGTGATGAGGGCTGGAGTTGGTACTCCACTTGGTGTTTCTGCAAGCTCACCCATTGAGAAGAGTCTTTGTGTAACTATAAACTCTGCATCGAGAGTCGGTGTTAGTGGGATTTTTCCAGGAATTCCAGCCTGAGTGATCCCCTCTATCTCACAAGTTTTTGTTACACTGGCAGCAAGTAAAAAATCAGCTTTTCCCTCTGGAAGTGACTCTTTTTCATTTGTAAAAATGTTATATGTTTGCATTATTATCCTCTCTTGAAATTTTAACTAAATTTAGAGCATTTAATAGATCACTCTTCTCAATAGCTTCTCTTCCTTGTCCAAAAAAAGCTTTCTTCTTCAGTTCACCAAAGTAGTAAGCATCTCCACCAAGCTTAACATCCAAGGCTAAGGCCATTGCTGTTATCGGATGACCTGCATTTGGAGAGTCGTGCTTTTTACCATCTGCGTAAAAAGAGAAAAGTGGTTTTTGTTTTGAGAAAAACATAATTAAAACAGCTGTAACTCTAGAGGGAATATAATTTACTATATCATCTAAAATTGCAGCAGCTTTTCCGTAGTTCTCATATTTCTCATTTCTATACCCAACCATGGAATCCATAGTATTTATCGCTTTATATATAATGATTCCCGGAAGGCTAAAGAGTAAAAGATAAAAAAGAGGAGCAATAACTCCGTCACTAAGGTTTTCAGCATAAGTCTCTATCGCCGCCTTGTAGATATCACTCTCACTCATATCTTCAGTGTCACGACTCACTAACATAGCAATGGCACTCTTTTTGTCTTTACAAAAAAGAATCTCTTCAACAGAGTCGTGTAACATTTTATGGGCTATAAAAATTGAGGCTAAGATTGATGAGATGATGATATACAAAAAAGATGGAAGCATCATTAAGTAAAGCTCTATAGCTATTGATAGAGAGCCAATGATAAAGAGAATAAACACAATAAGTAAAATACCTCTTAAAACAGAATCTTTGTAAAAGTGATTCTCAAAAAAGTTTATTAACTTACCTATAATCTCAACAGGGTGTGTCTTAAATGCAAACTCACCAAATATTTTATCGATAAGGTACGCAAAAATGGCTATTAAAACATTACTCATTGAGAGCCTTTAGTATATGGTTCATATGAATATGCTTATCAATATGCTTTGTAAACTCCTCAATAGACTCTTTTTTATACTTCTGAAAGTTGTAGCCCTTATAGTTTGAATTAATTTTAGAAAATATTTTGTTTCTTAGCCCATCACTGTCAAATAGCCCATGGATAAAAGTCCCATAAAGATTTTCACTCTCTTTATATCTTTTTTTAGCAGTTCCATTATGGATTTCATATCCCTCAACCATTATGTTTGAAAGGTTGTAAGAGCCTTTTTTAACTATCTTCTCTTTTTTAAAAACTGCATCTCCTTTAAATCTGGCAAATCCTTTTATCTCTTTTGTATCTGATTCAATTTGTTTGGGATCAAGAAGTCTTTCAAACATCATCTCATAACCACCGCAGATAGCCACAATCATTTTACTTTCATCTTGGAGGATATTTTCAAATTCCATTTTTCTCAGCCACTCTAAATCATCAATCACCCTTTTACTACCGGGAAGAACAATGAGGTCACAAGAGTTTAACTCACTGGCATTTGATATAAAACAGAGCTCTAACTCACTATCTGTTACAAGAGGCTCAAAGTCTGTAAAGTTACTAATATGAGGGAGTTTTATAACACCGACTTTTATAATTGCTGCAGATGTATTTTGGATATAGTTCATAATAGACTCACTATCCTCAAATCCAAGATTAAAAGGTTTAAATGGTACAACTCCAAGAACAGGTATTTTAAATCTCTCCTCAATTATCTTCACACCCTCATCAAAAAGAGTCATATCACCTTGAAACTTGTTTACGATAACTCCAATTATATTTTTACGCAGTTTCTTAGGCAGTAGATTGTAAACACCATAGATAGAAGCAAAAACACCACCTCTTTGAATGTCAGCAACTAAAATAATCTTAGTGTTAAACTTATCTGCTACATAGATGTTAGAGAGATCCTTATCCATGAGATTTAACTCAACAGGGCTTCCCGCTCCTTCAGCAACTATACACTCATAACTTTTTTGGAGGGTCTTAAAGGCTCTCTTCACGTGAGGTTGTAGAGTTTTTATATCACGATAGTAAGACCAGACATCTTTGTTGCCAACACTCTTCCCGTTAACAATCATGTGAGCCTTGGATTTCCCGCCAGACTTTAAAAGTATAGGATTTATATCTGGTGAAGTTTTAATCCCGATTGACTCAGCGGCAAAGTATTGAGGAATGGCAATCTCTCCACCCTCATCTGTTACTTGAGAGTTATTTGATACGTTTTGTGCTTTAAATGGTGCTACTTTTATACCGTGTTTATGGAGTAGGTAAGTTATGGCAAAACTGAGAGTTGATTTGCCGGCATCAGAGCTTGTTCCAAATATACTAAGTGAGTTCATTTAAAACCTTTGTTAGTGTTTTGTGTGAGTTAGTATCTTTCACTGCGAAACGCAGATACTCATTACTCAGAAAGTCAAAACTAGCACATTTTCTTACTAGAATTTTGTTTTTGTAAAGATGCTTAAAAATCTTTTTAGCCCTTTTACTTTTTGTTAAAATAAAATTAGAATCACTCTTATAGACTCTAGAGAATAGCTTTGAATTTTCTAAGATATTCAGAAGCTCTTTTTTCATTTTTTTATGACTCTTTTTACTCTCACGTGAGAAGTTGTTGTCTTGTAACCTTTTACTTAAATACTCCACGTCAAATGAAGAGAGGTTCCATAGAGGAGTTTTTAACACTTGAATATTGTGTTTATTGGAAAGGATGGCTCCGATTCTTACGCCCGCACAAGCATAAAACTTTGTAAAAGATTGTATTACATATAGTTTTTTATAGTTATTTATTTGGTTTCTCAAAGATTTTAGATTCTCGAACTCCAAAAATGATTCATCCATAATAACAGTACAGTTTTGCCTCTTCCAGAGTTTAAATAACTTCCCTAAATTATAGAATTTTCCATCTGGAGTGGATGGGTTCACAAAGACAACTGTTGAGCCATATTTTGGCACTCTGTTAAGCTCTTTAAAGCGATTGATTTTGTGTATGTTTTTACTTGATTGTTTCGCTGCTTTTTCATACTCCCCATAGAGTGGAGCATATAGATATATATCTTTAGATTTTAGGCTTTTTATGAGTTCAAATATTGCAGATGTTGCACCATTGTAAAGTGCTATCTGTTTCTTTTTTACCAGCATCTTTTTAGCTATGATTTTCTTTAGATCACTATATGAACTATCCCCATATTTCACTAACAACTCTTTCGTTAGTGTTATATCTATGTTTGAGTTATAGCTATTTATATTTGATGAAAAGTCTATAATCTCACTGGGCTTGCAATGAAGCTTTTTTGCTACTTTATATATTCCTGCGCCATGTTTCATAAAAGCTCCCTCGCTTTATGAGTGGTTTTATATTTGTCTATTCGAAGAAGGGCATAAAATGCAGAAGCTATTTCCATCATTTTTATAAGCTCATCTCTGTCTATTTTTTTAGGAGCTCTCTGGTTATATGTGTTTAAAAAGAGATTCATAAAGTATAGTGAGTGTTTTTTTGCATCAAAGGCAACCAAACAGACTGCCATATCAAATATAAACTCTCCACACCCTCCGTCAATAAAATCAAATACACCTATTTTGTCTCTGTCAAAGACTGTATTGTCCTTGAAAATATCTCCATGTATAAAACCATCATTTTTAGGTTTATAGTTTTGTAGTGGTTGAAGTCTTTTATAGTAAAAATAGTAATTCTGTTTTACAGAGTAAAGAGTCTCTTTTAAGTTATATTTATCAATAAAGAAAGAGCCACACTTCATACTTTGCGTCTGTGTATGAAACTTTGCTAAAAACCTTGCAAGAGCCTGTATATGATATGTTTTTATAGTTTTTGGTTGCGTGCCTTGTAGCTTTTTATATAAAAACCACCCTCTGTTTTGAGAAATGTAATATCCTACCGATAATGAAGTTGATAAACTCTTTAGAAGTTTTATGTCTGAGTCTACATCAATCTCTCGCTCATACTTTTTTAATATATACTCTTCACTCAGATAGGTTGTATCCATGACACCAGAACTTGTTGGAATAAGAGTTTGGATATTAAAAGCAGGAAACAGTTCTTTTACTTCCTCTAGAGAGATTTGAGTTTTAACGCCCATTTAAACTTTACAACTGCCCATAATTTTCTTCCAGTCAAGATCAAAATTTTTTTCTACATAAGCCCTGTGGTGGGGGACACTGCATTTTGAGCAGTCTTGGTGAATTACACCCTCTCCTGCAAACTCTTCACCATTATTTATCTCACATTTACTTAAGACTTTATACTCATTATACGAGTCAAGACCATGGTCGTCAAAGCGAAAATTTGAACAGGCACAGAGATAGCAGTTTAAGCTTTCCATATCGTGGCATTTTCTTGGTTCTTTATACAGGGGACAAAATTCATTCTCACTTTTTACCATATTGTCAAAGTCGAAGTACTCTATGATCTGCTCTTTGGTGTAGTTTTTTTCTACTAATTTATCAACTATTTTTTTATGCTTAGCTGCATGTTCATCAAACCATTTAGTGTATCCCATAGTTACCTTCCATCATTTAAAAGTCACACACTCTTGTAAACTTTTCTCATCTTTCCAGCCAAGAGTTTTCAACTCACTCTCTTCGTAGAACTTATCTACATAACCTAAACAGAGATAAGCTATAAGTTTGGAGTTTTTAGGAGTATCCAACTCTTTTAAAACTTTCTTTTCATCTAAAATACTAACCCAGCCAAGACCGATATTGAGAGCCCTGGACATAAGCCACATATTTTGAATAGCACAAACAACACTGTACTCTCCCATCTGTTGCATACTAGTCATTCCAAGAACTTCTTCAGTACTCTCTTCATATAAAACAGCTATGTTTATTGGAGCCTCTTTTATGCCTTCAAGTTTAAGTTTTTGATATAAATCTCTATCTTTAAAAATCTCTTTCGCTTTGTCGTTCTCATCTTCAAAGTTCTTTAGGATGTTATCTTTGATATTTATATCCTGTATAACTACAAATTTCCAAGGCTGAGAGTAGCCTACAGATGGAGAAGAGATACCAGCTTCTAAAATCATATCCAGTTTTTCATCCTCTATCTCTTGGTCCGTAAATCTGTTCCCTCTTACATCTCTTCTGGCTTTCATAATATTTAGCAGTGTTGTTGTATCTGAGGAGGAGAATATCATTTTCTACCCTTTGTAATAATTAGGTATATGAAAAATGGACCACCAATAAGTGCAGTAACTATTCCAACTGGGAGTTCACTCTGTGTTTGAAGTCCTCTTGTTATTGTGTCACAAAGAACTAGGAAAAAGCCACCAAAAAGTGCTGTTTTTATAATGCGGTAGCTAACAGTAGAGGGGTAGAGTTTTGCAACAATATGAGGAACTATTAGACCAACAAAACCTATCGGACCGCTAATACTAACAAGCGTTCCGATTCCCAAAGATGAAACCATTAGAAGAATCAGTGTGATTTTTTTTGTGTTGACACCTTTTAGATATGCCTGATGTTCAGAGATACTAAGTAGTTGAAGTTCAAATCGATAGATATATATACTTACAAATAAAAGAGATGCGATAACTCCAAGAATAACAGGGCTCTGCCAACCAATAACTGAGAGTGAACCCATAGTAAAACGGATGAGCATATCATTTTGCATAGCGTCACCAAGGTAGAAGATTATCATAAGTGCTGAAGTATAAAAGAGTGAAAGTGCTATACCTAAAAGCAGAAGTGATTCATGTTGTCCTGAGCGTAAAAACTGTGAAAGATATATGAGTAAAAATACTGTAAACATGGCTCCAAAGAACCCAAAAATACTTATAGCCGCTATACCAAATAAAAGAGTTCCAAGACCTAACTTTATCGCAATTCCAGCTCCTAAAACTGCACCGCTTGATATCCCTAAAGTATATGGCGTCATCAGTGCGTTTCTAAAGAGTGTTTGAAACAAAAGCCCACTAAGAGCGAGGACGCTTCCTGCAAAAAATGCAAATAGAACTCTAGGAACACGAAGGTCAAAAAATATAGTAGAAGCTAGAGAGTTGGAATCTAATATGGCATTGATATCTAAGTTTACGGCACCGATAAAGGGAGATAGGATTAAAACCAATAGTAGAAGAGTCCAGACAATAAATCTAATCATACTTCACCACCAAAGAGTCAAATGAGACATTATAAAGTTCTTCAAGTGTAGCGTCATTAAAAAAGTCATCTTCATAATAGTGGGTTGTTTCATCTTTTATAAATAGAACTGGACTGTTAATATAAGAAGCAAGATGTAAATCGTGTGTAATTAGAATGATTTGATGATACTCTTTTAGTCCTTTAATATGTTCTGCGATTAT
>JBDLHW010000240.1:0-2613 GCA_039715155.1 Campylobacterota bacterium
TATAAGTTTTTTAAAAAATGGAACAACTGAACCACGACTTCCGACAACATTTCCATATCTAACAACTGCAAATCTCGTTTTTCTTTTTCCTACCATATTGTTTGCAGCTACAAAAAGCTTATCTGATGCCAGTTTTGTAGCACCATAAAGGTTAATAGGACTAGATGCTTTATCAGTGGAAAGTGCAATTACTTTTTCCACTTCATTTTTAATAGCAGCATCAATAACATTCTGAGCACCATCTATATTTGTTTTGATACACTCCATTGGGTTATACTCTGCAACTGGAACATGCTTTAAAGCTGCAGCATGAATTACAAAATCAACACCATCCATAGCCTCTTCTAATCTTTTTGCATCTCTAACATCACCTATAAAGTATCTCATACATTTATCGTTAAATGATTGCGCCATCTCATACTGCTTAAGTTCATCTCTACTAAAGATAATTATCTTATTTGGTTTATATTTTGACAAAATAATCTCAGTATATTTTTTACCAAAACTTCCTGTCCCGCCTGTGATTAGTATATTTTTATTGTTAAACATTCTTTAGTTCCTTTAAATTGCTATAATTATTACTTAAAGTTGATAATAAGCTTATTAACTTACTCTTCAAATTTCCCGGCTAATTTCTGATACACCTCAGAACTCCCTAAAAGCTCATCGTGCTCTCCGCTTGCCACAATCTTACCTTTTTGCATAACTAATATCTTATCAGCGTGCTTAATAGTACTTAGTCTATGGGCTATTGTTATAGTTATTTTATCTTTTGTGTACTCATCCAGCGCAGCTTGAATTCTCTTTTCACTCTCGTTATCAAGTGCTGATGTCGCTTCATCAAAAAGAAGAAGAGATGAGTGTTTGTAGATTGCTCTTGCTATCGCCACTCTTTGTCTCTGTCCACCTGAAAGGTTTGCTCCAAACTCTTCCATTTTTGTATCTATTCCATTTTCAAGTGATTCAACAAAACTAGAAGCATCAGCAAGTCTCAATGCCTCATGCACTTTTTCTTCATCAATCTCTTGTCCGTATGCTACATTTGCGGCTAAGGTATCCTGAAAGATATATATTCTTTGTGAAACCAAAGAGATGTGGTGCTTTAGAGACTCTTGTGTAAACTCTTTTATATTAGTTGAGTTCACTAAAACCTCTCCACTATCTGGATCATAAAAGCGAAGAAGCATATTTATAAATGTAGATTTTCCACCACCGCTATCTCCAACAAGGGCTATATTTTCACCCTGTTTTATCTTAATATTTATATCATTCAAAGCGTAAGAGTCCTCATACCTCAAATTTACATTTTTAAACTCTACTTTAGTTATATCATCATCTAGTATCTCTTGACCATCAACTATCTTACTATCAATATCAAGTACTTCAAAAACTCTCTCACTTGCAGCAACGGCATCTTGTATACTTGAGTAAATTGAACCAATACGACGAATTGGCTGAAAAACAAGTCCAACAGCTGTTAAAAATGCTGTAAACTCCCCAACAGTCATATTATTATCATAAACTTCTCTTCCGCCTATAAATATAACTGCAGCAAGTCCTGCTGCTCCCACAATTTCCATCATTGGAGAGACTATGCTGCCAACATAAACAGACTTCATATTTATCTTGAAGAACTGCCAGTTATGTATAGAGAAACGATCCATCTCAAACTTTTCTGTTGCGTTTGCTTTTATAATTTCACTGTTATTGAATACCTCTGTAAGTCTTGTCACAACATCTGCATTCTTTTCTTGAGAACGACGGGAATACTTTTTTAGCTTTTTCGCAATCAAAATAATAGGATAAACAACAACCGGAAGAACTACTAATGCATAAAAAGCAAGTTTTGGGTTTAGATAAATCACATATCCAACAAGAGCAATCACGGTCAAAGTTTCACTCAGAAGTTCAGGCAACATTTTTGAAACAAAATAACGAATTCTGTCTATATCATTTGTAACTCTTGAAATAAGTTCACCGCTACGGTTTTCATATAAAAAACCCATATCAAGGTTTATCATCTTATCAAGCAACATCTCACGAAAACGCGTGATAATATGCTGGCCTATATAGTTTGTAAAGACCATCTGAATATATCTACCGACAGACTTAAAGAAGTAAATCCCAATCAAACCAAGAGGAATAAGATACAGCATCTCCTCCTTTTTCTCAATAAACAGGTCATCCATCAGAGGTTTCATAATATGAGCAGTTGCAGCTGTTGCACTTACTGTAAAAATTATCCCTATCAATACTAAAAAATACTGTAGCTTATAGCCTCTTAAATAGGGCCAAAATCGTTTAAAAGTTTCTCTCAATAAATATTCCATTACTCTCTAAATTTTAATATATTTTACCAAAAAAATAAAAACAATATGAAAATTAGCTATTATTCATCAATAAGAGTGTAAAATCCCCATATGAAAATATGTATAGTTAAATTATCAGCTATGGGGGATATCATACACGCTATGGTGGCCCTTCAGTTTATAAAACAAGAGATGCCAGATGCACGGATAGACTGGGTAGTTGAGAGTGGCTTCAAAGGTGTACTTGAAAACAATCCGCATATTGATAATATTTTACCGGTTAACTTAAAATCTATAAAAAAGA
>JBDLHW010000241.1:0-2585 GCA_039715155.1 Campylobacterota bacterium
GCCTGTTACGCTAGATGAGTGGATGATACCTGTTGTAAAAAATATCGATTTAGACAGAGTCAAGTTTCCACTTATCATGGTTCAAGAGTATGGGTTAAATATATTTAGACTTGCCGCCAGTGTGACTCTTGCACTTGAGAGTATGTCGAATGCTCACGTATTACTCAAAACACTTGTTACAGATATAAAAAGAGAAGAAAATAGTTACATCCTAAAGTATAAAGAGGATGCATCAGAAGAGGAAGCGAAGTTTGACTATCTCATAAACGCGGCTAGATTTAAAAGTGGTGAGATAGATGATATGCTGGGATTTAAACGTGATAGATTTGTTGAATTCAAAGCTGCTTATGTAACAAAGTGGGAAAGTGATGAGGTTTGGCCAGAGCTTATATTTTTTGGTGAAAGAGGGACTCCCAGGGGTATGGCACAGTTCACACCATATCCGGACGGTTATGTCCAACTTCATGGAATGACAGAGGATATAACCCTTTTTAAAGATGGTCTGGTTAAAAGTGAATTATTAAGCGCTCAACCAAAACTTGATGAGAAGTATGTAAATAAAATATATAGAGGGTGGAGCAGGTCAGATGTTGAGAGACGAAGCTCCTTAGCTATAGATCATCTTGCACAGTTCATTACATCATTTAGGGATGCAACTGTTGCTTCCAAGCCACTATTTGGTGCTCAGCAGATACCTGGAGAGGATGCAACCCTGCGTGCCGCAGATGTCTCTTTTGAAAGTGACAGGTACGCAAGGTGTGAGATAGTTAAGGCATCTTCTGTTTTAGGAATGGCAGATGCTATTACAAAGAAGTTGATAGGCTTAGGTTTTGTAGACAGTGCTCTTTATGGAAGTAGAGGGCATACTAAGATTAAACCCTTCAGGGAAGAAAATATCAGTAAACTTGCTCAAGATTTATGTATTCAAAGAGATTATCCAAAATCATTGGCACGAAGAGAGAACAACTCACTAATGATATAAACTTGATTGACATCCACTCAACTCCTGTGATATAATAACACTTAATTAATAAAATATTATAATTAGACAATTTTTAGGAAATAAAATGGCAAAATCATTATACAAAACGTTAGAACTAAACGAAGGTGCTAGTGAAGCAGAGATAAAAAAAGCGTATAGAAAAGTAGCACGCCAATATCACCCGGATGTAAATAAAGACCCTGAAGCGGAAGAGAAGTTTAAAGAGATCAACTCAGCATATGAGATACTGAGTGACAAAGAGAAGAAGCAGCAGTATGATATGCATGGAGATAATATGTTCGGTGGACAGAACTTCCATGACTTCTCACGTTCACACGGTGCTGGAGGAAGTGCTGATTTAGATGAGATTTTAAGACAGATGTTCTCTGGAGGTGGCGGCTTCGGCGGTGGCGGTAATCCATTTGGCGGAGGAGGCTTCGGCGGAGGAAGTCCGTTTGGTGGAGGAGGAGGTTTCCATCAGGAACCTAACCTAGACATTGATACAAATGTTACAATACCTTTTAGTGTCTCTATTCTTGGAGGTTCACACTCTGTTTCTGTTAATGGAGAGAGGTTTGATATCAAAATTCCTGCCGGTGTCAAAAGTGGGGAGAAGATGCGTGTTAAAGGAAAGGGTCATGCTCAAGGCGGTCGCGTGGGAGACCTTTTCTTAAAAATCACAGTTGCTTCAAACCCAGAGTATGAGAGAGAGGGTGACGATTTAGTTAAAAGTTTTGACGTGCCTCTCCAAGCAGCACTCTTTGGCGATAAGATTGCCATTCCAACTTTAGAGAAAGAGTTAAAGTTAAAAGTTCCACAAAACACGAAAAATGGTCAGCGTTTTCGCGTGAAAGAGATGGGTGCTATGAATCGTAAAACTAAGGTTCGTGGAGACTTATACTTGAAAGCAAATATTGTTTTACCAAAAGTGGACGATTTAGATGAAGATTTAGTTGAGATGATGAAAGAAAAACTTCCTAAGGAGTAGAAGATTATGCATACTTATGATGAGCCGGTTTATTTAATTAGTGTTGTTTCTAAGATTTTAGATATACACCCTCAAACTCTTCGTCAATATGAGAGAGAGAACCTTATATGTCCTTCACGTTCAGGTGGACGAATCAGACTCTACTCTCAAAGAGATATAGATAGAATCAAACTTATCCTGAGACTTACACGTGAACTTGGTGTAAATTTGGCAGGTGTAGATATTATACTACGCTTAAAAGAGAATGTAGATGGAATGGAAAATGAAATAGCTGGGCTTAGACATGAGCTAGCTCAAGCTAAGAATTCTCACTCTGTTTCACCTGATAAAGCATTAGTAACAAAAAAATCAATCTACGAGATGATAATCTTTGAAGACTAAATAAGTCACAATCTACGTCGTTAAAACTTTTTGCAGTACTAATGTACAGCTTCAAAGTTTTGCCTAGTATCTCATGATTTATTACAGAAGTTACTCTTTGAGTCTCTCTATTTTTGCTCCAACACCCTCTAGCTTTTTCTCTAAAGAGTCATATCCACGATCAAGATGATAGATACGGTGGATATTTGTCTCTCCATTTGAAACTAATGCTGCTAAAACAAGTGCACTTGAAGC
>JBDLHW010000242.1:0-2539 GCA_039715155.1 Campylobacterota bacterium
ATTCAATCAATACAAAATATTAAAAACTTACTCAAAAAACAACTATGACATTGTTATAGATGCGCAAGGTCTGCTTAAATCTGCTATTGTCTCTAGAATCATAGGTGCAAAAATCATCTCAGGTTTTGATAAAGACTCCATCAGAGAGGGTATTGCATCTTTTTTTTACAATAAAAAAGTCTCAATCCCTTATGATGCGAATACTATAGACAGGAATGCAACGGTAATTTGTGAACCTTTAGGTATAGAAGCAACGACTCAAAAAATCCTAGATAAAGAAGAATTTCTTTTTTCATCTTCGCCAGTAGAAAACCTGCCGGATATATTCAATCTCCTTGTTATTGGTTCGACATGGGAGAGCAGAAACTATCCAAGAGAGAAGTTTGTTGAGATTGCCCAAGCTTTACAAGTTCAGACATTTATAGTCTGGGGTAGTGAAGAAGAACACGAAAAAGCTTTATGGATGCAAGAGCAGTCAGAATATCTAAGTGTGCTCTCACGTGGTTCACTTGATGAGTTAAAATATGTCATCTCTAAATGTAACTTACTTATAGGAAACGATACAGGACCAACCCATATGGCTTGGGGACTGAATATTCCATCCATTACTATTTTCGGTCCAACACCAACGAACCGTGTCTATGTAACACCTATTAACAAGGTAGTGAAATCCAGCAGTAAGGTAAATCACTATAAATTAAACAAAAATGATTTCTCAATTTCTGAAATAGAGGCCGATAAAATCATACAAATTGCCAAGGAACTTGATGCTAAACTTTAAAAATAAAACTTTAGATGATTACATAAACTATATTTTTGTTTTATACGCTTTTTTAGTTCCAATCTCAAGAGCCGGTATTGTACTCACCACTCTCTTACTATTTGTTCTCTGGTTCTTTACAGATAATTTTAAACAAAAAATCTCCTATCTAAAATCAAACAGCGTAGTAAAGTATCTAACTTTTTTTATTGCCTTTGGAGTACTTTCATTACTCTGGACAGATGACGTGGGAAGTGGAATCAACTACATAAGAAGATTCTGGTACCTGCTGCCGATTTTAGTGATAGCGACTAGCATTAAAAAAGAGTATATTCCTTATGCTATCTCTGCATTCTTGGTAGGTATGTTTATAAGTGAAGTGCTCTCATATGGTCTCTTTTTTGAACTATGGACACTAAGTCATGGAAGCCCATCAGACCCATCACCATTTATGAATCATCTGCAGTATTCAATGTTCTTAGCATTTGCTTCACTGCTCCTCTTAAATAGATTCTTCTTTGAAGCACAACTCAAGTATAAAATATTTTATTTTTTATACTTTCTGACAGTCTCATCAAACCTGTTTTTAAATGGAGGAAGAACTGGTCAAGTAGCTTTTGCTGTCTCACTTATTCTAGTAGGTCTTTTAAATATTAAGAACAAAGTTGTAGCTCTATTAAGTATGTCTCTTTTAGTAGTTTCTATCTTCTATACAGCCTATCAAGTAAGTCCAGTATTTGAATCAAGAGTTGATATGACAATTAAAAACATAAGCTCAATAGAGAATGAAAATTTTTATTGTAGTTCACTGGGAAAAAGGCTGGGACAATGGAGTGTTGGTTCAGAAATATTTTTAGACAACCCTATAGGGGGAATTGGTATATCAAAGAATACTGAAACAATGAAACGATATATTGATGAAAGTCATCCAGATAAAGCATGTGTGAAAAATCTTCCTAACTACCACAACTACTATGTTCAAATGGCAGTTAAGCTTGGTATTATAGGCCTATTCCTATACCTCATGATATTCTACTCCATATTAAAACTAGATATAAAAAACAGACAGAACTACAACTTAATGGTAATATTTGTAACTGTTTATGCAGTATCCAGCCTCTTTGAAAATATGTTTCATCAGCAGTTCTCAGAAGCAATATTCGCACTGTTTGTAGGTATTTTTATAGCACAAAGTAGATTAGAAAAGGAATCCAAGGTATGAACATACTGATACTAACACCTAAAGGTAACTCATTTAACAGCATAAGACCAGAAGCAGAAATCTATGTATCTCTAGCAAAAGCAGGTCATAGCGTCACTGTAATGACAAACAGGGAGTCTAAATATATAGAGAGATACTTAGAGAATAATGTAGATGTTATAGAGACTAAGCATAAGAAAAAAATAGATTTTAAAATCATTAAAGAGACACACAACATTATAAGAGATAAAAATATCGATATAGTTTTTGCAACATCTTCAAGAACAATTCCAAATGCTGCTTTTGCCTGTATAGGTACAAAAGCAAAACTGGTAGTATATAGAGGTACAACCGGTGGAATGTATAGACACGACCCTGCCTCATATCTTAATATTTTACATCCAAGAGTAGATGGTGTTATCTGTGTTGCTGAAGCTATTAAAACACATATAAAGAAACAGGTGTTTACAGACTCTAAAAAAATAGTTACTATACAAAAAGGTCATGATGAGTCTTGGTACAGACAAAACTCACTCGATTTAAAAGAGTTTGGTACAAACACAAATAACTTCAACATA
>JBDLHW010000243.1:0-2496 GCA_039715155.1 Campylobacterota bacterium
GTCAATCAAAAACTCAGGGTAGCTCAGGAACAAAAATGGATGCAGTTGAAGATGCTACAGAAGCAGATATCATATTGGTTTACAAACCAACCAAAGCATGGATGTTAAAAATCTTTAATACAATTCGTACAAGTGAGTATAACTCTGCCGCTAACGAATATGAGATGAACCATGTTCGTATGATAGCTTCGTACAATTTCTAAACAATAAAAAACTAAACCCTCTTGGGTTTACGCCCCTTAAGGGCACTTTTTCTCCTCTTCTGATGCCTTGTTAAGTCAAGGCATTAGATAAATCCACATTAATCTGATATAATTTTATCTAATACAAAAAAGAGGGAATTACAGAATGATAAAAACTGCTTTACTATTAACACTGACATCTATTATGGCATCAGCCTGGTTTTTTCCAAATATGAGCTTTGGCTATGGAGATGACTATGACAACACAAATGTAGATAAGAGCTACGTGAGAGATAATAAGAAAGAGATTGTTCTAGACACCTCTTCTAAAAGAGTTTACTACGACTCTGCTCCATCACCAAAGATGCACTTCTTCAAAGCATGGGAACACTGTCAAAAGATGGACTACTTAGGTCATAAAGATTGGAGAGTCCCTTCAAAAAGTGAGCTGCGTTCACTACTTGAACTCTCACGTCGCACTATAACTGTCAAACACGCTTTTAAAAATGTAAAAGAGGAGAAGTACTGGACATCAACAGAGGATAGGTTTGAACAGGCTTACTATGTTGATTTTGACCTAGGGAGATACTCTACAGATAAACAGACGAAGAAGCATCGTGTAATCTGCGTTAGAGACTCAAAATAAGCAATTTAACTTGCTTATTTTACATAACAGAGAGAGTATTTAACATCTGTTTCAAACCAAATTTTCAGACTACTGTTTTCTTTTGAATATGGTGCATTTATCACTGCGTTTGCCTTCATAATACCTGCATCAAAAACATAATTCATCGGCAGCACACTCTTAACACCCTCTATATCAATTTGAACTATAAACAGACCTGTTTTTGGCTTGCCTTTCATACGCTTGTTTGGCTTATAATCCAATATCTCTGCTCTTATTACACTTTTTGGATTTGAATTAGAGATAACTACTTTAGAACCGACAAAAATCTCACGAAAGTTCGCACCCCCTGGAGCTTTAGCTATATACTCTACACCTTTGAGAGTCACATCGTTGTACCCAACTTTAAACTTACCCTCTTGAGCAAGTGTACATCCACCACCACTTTTACCCATCTCTGCAGAACTTGCAACTGAAATAAATAGCATAATTGAAAACAATACTTTAAACATAGCTTACCTTTATTTTTTATAACAGCGAGTATATCAACTATTAGATATAATCCTACTTATGAATATCTCACTATTTTTTGTAGCCTTCTTAGGTGTCTTTATCTTGCTCAATATGTATATATCCAAACGCTTAATTCAAAAGTTGGATATAAAAGATAGAACTAAACTTTATCTTCGTATTTTTTTAATTATAAACTTTTTTGGAATTCTGGGTTATATGTTAGGACGCTACTATGTAGATATGCCTAACTGGCTCTATTTTCTCGTTTCACTCCCTATTGGTGTACTCTTTTTACTCTTTTGTACAGCTATCATTTACGATATATCGAGAGTTGTATTATCAAAAACCCCTATCTCTAATTCGAGGCGGGTCTTTTTCAAAAGATCTTTAGATATTTCATCTTTTATTGTAGCCTCATCGCTTAGTGCCAGAGCAATATATGAAGCGAAGCATCTTAAATTAGAAAAAGTAGAAGTAAGTATAAAGAATTTGAAACAGGAGTATAGAGTAGTTCAACTCAGTGACATCCATATAGGCGGATTAATCGACACTGCGTTTATAAAAAGCATGGTTTCTAGAGTAAATGTGCTCAAGCCTGACTTAGTTGTAATTACTGGTGATTTAATTGATATAGATGTATCCAAGGCTGAGGCTCCACTTGGAGAGCTAGAAGCGCTAAAGTCTAAATATGGAACTTACTTTATAGTTGGGAATCATGAATATTTTCACGGAATTGAAAAAATAATGGCTAAGGTAAGCTCTTTAGGTATCAGAGTACTTCAAAATGAGAATGTTTATATTGGTGAAGATAAAAAAGGCTTTAACCTTGCTGGTGTTTATGATGTTATCGGCTATAGAGTACAACATCATCAGCCAGACCTATATAAAGCACTGCAAAACACAAAGAACTCTCCAACTATACTGCTGGCTCATCAACCAAGGTATATCGAAGAGGTGGGCTTGGGTGTGGATTTAATTCTGAGTGGTCATACTCATGGCGGACAGCTCTATCCATTTAGATTTTTAGTTAAATTAGCACAGCCATATATAGACGGCCTGCACCAACACACAAACGATCTTCAAATCTATGTCAACAAAGGCACAGGTTTTTGGGGACCCCCTATGAGACTGGGCGCCACTTCAGAGATAACAGAAATAACACTAAAAAAAGGATAA
>JBDLHW010000244.1:0-2465 GCA_039715155.1 Campylobacterota bacterium
AAAACTACGGGAATTGTAAGTAAAATCGAGACTATAAGTGATTTTGCCGCCTCTTTCTCATTTTTACAAGATAGAACTCTTTGTGTCATATCCTGGTCAAGTCCAAAGGCGGCTATGTTTAGTAGGAGCCAACCTGTCAGAAGGCCGATGATACTGAATTTCCCATCTATTGAAGTGTCAAGAAGTTTGAGCTTATTGTGCTCGTTTAGAGAGTCTAGGATGTTGATATTTTCAAGTGAATAGTAGAGAAAAACTAAAACGGCAATACCCGCACCAACATAGGTTACAGCTTGAATGATGTCACTGAGTATAACAGACTTCACACCGCCAAAGTAAGTGTAGGCCAAAGCTCCAAGCATTAAAATAGAGATAGAGATTGCTATGTGAACAGCCGTTATATCTCCAAAGATAATCATAGATATTGCAAGTGAACCTATGTAGAGCCTAGCTCCACTAGCTAAAACACGACCAATCAAAAACATAACACCGGCTTGCTTTTTTGCAGAGTCACCATAGCGTTTCTCTAGCAGTTCATAAACTGTTACAGCTTGAATCTCATAAAACTTAGGGATTAAAACGTAAGCTACAAAAATAACTGCTAAAAGAGCTGAGAGGTAAAACCCTATAAAAGTAAAGTCGTGTGTAAAAGAGTACTCGGGTACTCCTAAAAATGTAGCGGCTGATTGTGAAGTGGCAAGAACCGAGATAGCAACCGCAAGCATCGGCATGGAGTTTGCAGATACGAAATACTCTCTAGTTGAACTGATTTTAGAACTGCTGAGTATGTATGATGAGAGTGCTAAAATAGCAAAATAACCGCCAAAAACTAACCAGTCCAGTAGTGAAAAAGCACTACTCATTCACACCTGCTTTAACGGCTTCCATAAATCTCTCTCCGGGATCGGCTTTTACAGTTCTATACCCATCATCTTTCTCCAGCCAAAGAGGAGAGTTCTCATACTCTCTATACTCATGATGACCGATAAGATGGTTGATACTTGGATATTTTGCTCTGAGATACTTAACAAGTTTTATATTTGCTTGAACTTGCGCGTCTGTGAGGTCATCTTTGATGTTACCTTCACCACCAACATTTTCAATCCCGATAGTTGAGTAGTTAAGACCGATAACATGACGAGCCATCCAGTTATCCGGCATAAGTTGTGTGATAGTTCCATCACGAGCCACTAAAAAATGAGCTGAGACATTGAGGGCTGAAGCAGATGCTATATCTCCTCTATCACTATAAAGTTCTTCACCATTGAGTCTCTTGAAACACTCTTCAAAATCCATAACAGCAGTCCAGTGAAGCACTATCATCTTTGGCTCTATTGTTATATCTTTAACTTTTAAGCCGTAATGGATTTTAATATACTCTTTTGTCATACTCTTACGTTTGTCTGTAAAAATTATCGGTCTTTGGATTATAGAGTTTTTAAAATGAAGATTTTTGATTCTCTGGTTTGATTCTGTAATTCTACTCATGGGAATTGAGCCATTTTGTACTTGCTCAAAAATTGTATTTACTATTTTCTCTACACTAATCTCAGCTAACTGATTTCCAAAGAGTAAAATATCCACCCCTGCATTAATAGCAAGAGTCACTGCCTCTTTTGTTGAGTAGTGCTCAGATATCGCTTTCATCTGCATATCATCACTTATAATTAGGCCATGGTATTTCATTCTGCCTCTGAGAATTTCAGAATTTACTCGGTAGGAGAGTGTTGCTGGATGGTTTTTATCCATAGCTTTATTAAAAACATGAGCAGTCATTATCATATCAATCTTATCTTCATTTATGAGTTCTTGATAAGGCTCTAACTCTTTGGTACTCCAAGTTTTACTTACATCGACAAAACCCTCATGAGAATCTCCTAAAGATGAACCATGCCCTGGAAAGTGTTTGAGTACACTTGTGATACCTCTTTTTTGTTGCTCGTTTATCATCACCTTAGCGAATGAGGCAACTGTTTTTGAGTCATTTCCATAAGAGCGTTCCAATCCTACAATGACCTTGTTTTCTGGGTTAAGTGTAAGGTCAACTACTGGTGCGAAGTTGAGGTTAATCCCAGCTTGGTGAAGCATATAGGACTGTTTTTCATATATATTTTTTGCATTCTCGAAGCTGTTCTTTGATACTTCAGAGGCTGATGGAATCTCTCTGAATCCATACTCCGGTTTTAGGCGTGCGACCTTTCCTCCTTCTTGATCTATTGCGATGAAGAGTTTTCTCTTTGCAAACATTTTTAGTTTTTTTGTGAGTTTTTGAACTTGATGAGGTGAACTTACATTTTTAGTTTTCTCTCTATCATCATAAAACCTGTCAAATAAAATCACACCGCCTAAATCATACTTCTGTATATCTTTTACAATTTGTGAGTCCGTATTTATATCTTCATTGGGGAATCCGACAAGGAGCATTTGCCCTATCTGTTTTTTGAGTTGCTCTTCGCTATTCACCTTAT
>JBDLHW010000245.1:0-2432 GCA_039715155.1 Campylobacterota bacterium
GCAGGAGAGAAAGTAGCACTTTCTCCTTATGCAGCAATTTCGGGTCTTATTGCTATTATTGCACTCTTTTTTTGGGGTATCTACAAAGCAACCAAGACTCAAAAGCTTATCTATACTCTGGCACTCTTACCTTTTATTGGCTTACTTTCCTGGATGTTCTTTATTTAAACTCTACCTCCCTGGTAGAGGTCATACCCGCACCAAGCCAATCCTGCATACCTCCACGATACCATTTTAACTTCTCGGCCGGGTAACCTAACTTCATCAGTGCAAAAATCATACGTGGAGACTGGTCACACCAGGGACCATTACAAAATAGCAGCAATGTTTTAGCATCAGAGAAATCAAACTCTCCATCTTTTTCAATAAAAACACCCAAATGTTTTAAAGCATATTCAAAATGAAAAGCATAGTCATAGTTCTCTTCAAAGTAATTAAACGGCATATTGATCGCACCGGGAATAGTACGGTACTTATACCACTTTTCTTTACGGCTGTCTATCAGAAGCATCTGCTTATTCTGCTGCATCTCTTTAATAAAATACAAAACTTCCAGCTCACCATAGGTTTCTAAGTCTTTATCTAAGTGCATAGAAAGAAGTTTTCCTTTGGTATGTACATAAGTAGATTTACATGCTTCAGGTACACTTTCATGTGCAAAATTTCCTGTCCAGAGCATTTCATTGTTTATGATAACCTTTTTACACTCAGTAGGAATATTACGTTTGACTACATAGTGTTTCTGTTCTTTGTTGTCAGTTAGCGTCGTAACCATCACACCACTGTGTTCAATTCCCTGATGTCCGGCAAAGGAAAATGAAGATACGATCAGAGATATTTTAAAGATTTTTTCAAACATAATTATCCTTTTTTTCTTACAGTTTATCATAAAACTATTCGATTTGTGTGTAAAGAAAATAATACATGCTTAAAATTAATGATTAAGTTTAAATTTATATTATCTTTATATACTTTGCAAAACAAAGTACTTTGTAAAGAGGGGAATACAAATGAGTGAAAAAGAAGAAGTTTTACAGCAGATCAGTGATATAAAAAATCATCTTGTAGATAAACAGCCATTTTTTCCTTATAACTACAATGCAATATTTGTCTGGAGTGCCATAGCTCTCTTCTTGACACTGTTTATGGTTCCAATGTATGAAAAAGGTGTTATTTTTGGTTCTATCGTGGTTACTGTATTGATGACTTTGGGATTTATATCTGAGGGAGTGATGACAAAAAAAGTCAACAGAAGTTACGATATAGAGGAGTGTACCCTAAGGCAGCGTTTTATCATGAGGAACTTTATGATGATCTCGTTTTTTCTTATTGTTTTGAGTGCAACACTGGCTACTTATAAGCTTTATATTCCCATATATTTAACTTGGCTTTTTCTGATCTCACTTGGTTATTTTGCAGTAGGATTTGTTTTAAATATCAAATGGTTTACCTATATTTCACAGTTCAATATCTATCTGGCTATAACACTCTTGGCTTTTGGCTGGCAGAGGGAACATCTTGTAGGTAGTGACTCTATATGTTTTAGACTGGTACAGGCAGCAGTGATATTTGGTCTCTCTATTGTGCCTGCGATCATAGCATGGAAACAAAAAAAGGAACTCTAAGTGTTTGATCCTTTATTGCATCAAACCGTGAGGTCCAAGCTGGTCTCACTGCTTATTACCAACAGTGAGCTTCCCTTTAAAGCCCTCAAAGAGAGTTTAGGGGTTACTGACGGGAATCTCTCTAGTCATCTCTCCAAACTTGAAGAGGCAGGATATATCAAGATAGAGAAGGTCTTTGAGGGTAAACGTCCTAAAACAGTGGTACATATATCAGAACTTGGACGAGATGCTTTTCATGCTTATATAGATGAGTTGAAACGCTTTATAGAGGAGAGTGACTAATGCGAAATAGAACCAAACTGTTCCACACTCTCTGCACAGAAAAAAAATACAATATCAAAACAAAAAAAGGAAGAAAATGCACAAAAAATTAGAGAGTTGGATGGGGAGAGTGGGTGGTTTTATCCATGATAACCCTTTCAAGGTCATAGCTCTAGTAGTCATGCTTCTAGCATTTCCTCTTTCTCAGGTTCCAAACATAAAGATGGATACATCCACCGAAGGATTTATGCATGAAGATGATCCTGTATTGCTGAAGTATAATGATTTTAGAGCACAGTTCGGACGTGATGAGAGAATAGCAGTTGTACTGAAAAATGACAATATTTTTACACTTGATTTCCTTGGAACTCTGAAAAACATACATGAAGAGATAGAGACAAAAGTACCGTTTATCAATGATATAAATTCACTCTATAATATAAGAAATACCAGGGGTGAGGGTGATACACTTATCACTGATGACCTTTTGGAGCCTTTCCCTACGACAAAAGAGCAGGTTGCTTCCATAAAACAAAGAGCCATGGC
>JBDLHW010000246.1:0-2355 GCA_039715155.1 Campylobacterota bacterium
GATAAATATAGCATACCGTGGAAACTTTTAGCTTCTATATCTTATCAGGAGTCTCATTGGAACCCTAAGGCGAAGAGTCATACAGGAGTTAGAGGTCTTATGATGCTCACAAGAAGAACAGCAAAGATGCTTGGAGTTAAAAATAGACTTGATCCTAAGCAGAGTATAACAGGTGGAACAAGACATATAAAACAGATGATCAAGTTTGTTCCTAAAGAGGTAGAGGGTGAAAACAAACTTAAATTTGCTCTAGCTGCTTACAATGTAGGAATGGGTCATATTAAAGATGCTCAGATATTAGCTAAAAGAATAGGGTTAAACCAGAATGTTTGGAGCGATTTAAAGCGAGTGTTACCCTTGCTTTCACAAAAGAAGTACTATAAAACATTGAAGTATGGATATGCTAGAGGTGCGGAACCTGTAAAGTATGTTGAAGCGATATATGATTATAGAAATATTTTGGAAAATCAAACCGATGAGTTGGTTCTTAACTCTAAAAAGAAAAAGTAGAAGGCAAGAGGACTAGAGAGTCTCTCCCTCTTTACCATCAGAAAGTGCAGTTAAAAAGCTTTCCATATCATATTTTACTCTATACTCTGGAGTCATAATATGGATAAGTATATCACCTAAATCAACTACAATCCAATCACCACTCTCGTCAACATAGTTGAAACTCTCATCAGGCTTAAGCTCATTTTTCATGTGGTCTAAAAGTGCTGTTGTATGTTTTACACCAAGTGATGAAGCGATAATCGCAAAGTCTACAAAGTAGTTTTTCTCACGTAAATCAAAAGCCTCAATACTCTCCGCTTTATGTTTATCCAGTACCGCTATTATTTTGTCTATTCTATCTTGCATTATTTTCCTTGTAGTATTGTTCAATTTCTACTGCACACTCCTGTGGCAACATTGAAATATCTATATTTTTTCTTAACTGCGATGATGATATTTTCTCATCTATCTTAAGTTGTATAAATTTTTTATCAACTATTATGTTGTCTCTTGAAGCCACTATAAAAGTAACTAAACCTCTAAGCTCCTGGTAACTATTCCACTTCTCTACAGAAGCCAGATTATCAGCGCCTATGACGAGATAGAGATCTTTATATGTTTTTAAAAGGTGTTTTACACTCTCAATCGTCGCTACTTGTCTGTTTTGTTCAACTTCATATCTGTCAATTTTAACATTTTTAAAGTCTCGAAAAATCTCTTTTAACCATTTGAATCTAAGTTCACTTGGTGCGTGAGACTCAGATTTGAAAGGGTTTAAAAAAGTTGGCATTATAATGATTTCATCAATATAATCTAGTTTTTCTAAAGCCTCTACAATAGCCTTGTGACCGATATGAGGAGGATCAAAAGAGCCTCCATAAAGTGCAATTGTAAGATTCTCATTTCGCATGCACTTCACCTATTCTTCACTTACCAAGTAGGAAGGCTCTTGTATTTAATGCGAATTATAGCTTGTTTTAGATAAAATAACCGAATTTATAAAATTATAGGAAAAATAATGGCACTTAAGATAGCAATTAATGGATTTGGTAGAATCGGTCGTTGTGTAGCAAGAATAGCAGCTACTAGAAGCGATATTGAGATAGTGGCAATTAATGATATGGCAAGTATGGATATGATGTTATATCTTCTAAAAAATGATTCTGTTCACGGAACATTTGGAAGTAATATCGAACAAATTGATGATGAGAATATTAGTATTGATGGACAAAAAATCAGAGTCTTTTCAGATCGTGATCCTAAAAATCTGAAGTTTGCAGAGTGCGGTGCTGATATGGTTTTAGAGTGTACAGGTGTATTTTTAACTCAAGAATCAGCGCAAGTTCATATTGACAAGGGTGTGGAGAAAGTTCTTTTCTCTGCTCCTTCAAAAGATACAGCAACTGACACTTTTGTAATGGGTGTAAATGAAGAGAAGTACGATGGTCAAAAAATTGTATCAAACGCTTCATGTACTACAAACTGTTTAGGTCCTGTTGCAAGAGTTTTAGATGATGCATTTGGAATTGAAAAAGGTCTTATGACAACTATCCACTCTTACACAAATGATCAAAATATCTTAGATGTTAAACACTCAAAAGATAAACGCCGTGCTCGTGCAGGTGCTATCAATATGATTCCTACAACTACAGGTGCTGCAAAAGCTATCTCTCTTGTAATGCCACAACTTAAAGGTCGTCTGCACGGTCAATCTGTTCGTGTTCCAACACCGGATGTCTCTATGGTTGATTTAAATGTTGTTGTGAAACGTGAGACAACAAAAGAGGAAGTTACAAAAGTATTTAATGAAGCTGCGGATGGAAGACTTAAAGGTCTTCTGCTGATGGATAAAGAGATGAGAGT
>JBDLHW010000247.1:0-2352 GCA_039715155.1 Campylobacterota bacterium
TGATTTGCACTCTCATCTTCATCAAACCCAAAAGCGTTATGCCACACCCTGTTCCCATCTTTATCTATTTTAATAACATAAGCATCCAATCCACCGTGGCCCCATGTATCTGTCTCACCGGCTATTACATAACCATCACTTACAGATATTATAGAGTTTGCTCTCTCTGGGTCTTCCCCGCCATAGCGCTTAATCCCATTTCTTTTCCCATTTGTAGTGATTGCATTTAGATATATATTTACTTCTGAATTAAAAAACTTTACATGATCTTCAGTTCCGGCTATTAAAGTATTTGTATCAGATATCTTAATTATGTCATTACCTGCATAGTAATCATCTTTATCAGAATAGTAAGCTTTTTGCCACATTTTATTTCCATTTTTTGCTAATTTCAGTAGATATAGACTCTGAACTCTATTCCCAAAGCTACTTGTAGTTCCAGTCACCATAAAAGCATCTTCCATTTCAACGACTGCACTTGCAACATCTGCGTTTCCTCCACCATAAGCTGCAGAGTATACTTTGTTTCCAAGCTTATCTACTTTTATGATGTAGGCATCACTATTTCCTTCTCCAAAGCTTTGCGTTTCACCCACAAGAAGATATCCATCTTTTAAAGCGATAATATCATTAGCAACATCATCATATTTTCCACCATAAGTCTGCTCAAATGTTGATTTTGTGTTAGGAGCCTGCGCAATGATGTCGAGATATTTTTTCTCACTATATCCATTTATGACCATTCCCCCATCCCTGTAGGTAACCTTACACCACTCCTCTGCGTTACGAGTTGAATAACAGTTCTTTTTTTCTATCTTCCCCTTAGAAATTGGTACTCTTGATACTATTTCTGTACTGTTTTTATAAGTAAACAGTTCTAAAAACATACCCTTGTTTGTCTCAACTATCCCCGCCAATAGTGTAGATGTAACTATAGACACAATCAATGCAATTTTCATCTATTTCCCCTTTTATTACATAATAATTAATTATATGATACTCCAAAAATCTTATAATCATTGTTTATTATTCCTCTAAAACAGCATTTTTCTAATTTATGTTTATTATATGCACTTTTGGATAGACTTATATTTATTTTGATAGAATGTGTAATATAAATTTTCAGAGGAGTAGTTGTTATCAAGTATAAATTAAAAACGCTGCTTCGCATAGGTGGCTTAAAACTAAAACTTATCAGCTTTGTATTTTTAGCAATTCTAGCCGCAATTACAGTACAAAATATATTTACTATCCCTATGATGAAATCATACATTGAAAAAAAAGCTTTTGAGGTAAGTACAACTACTATTGAGAGAATCTCCGACTTCTCATCATTCGCTCTTTTAGAGAGAACCTATGAGAACCGCCTGAGTCTTGATGATGCCATTCAAAAAGTTCAAGACTCAAATATAGATGGACTTATCGGTGTATCAATCTTTCAAAGACAAAAGAGTGGCGATGCGATTAAGTTTAATTACCTCTCCGGTTTTGGGGATGATGTTAAAGATGTGCCTATAGATACACAACTGCAAACTTCTTTGGATAACTCCGAGAATGAGGATGTAAGCTATGATGACTACCTTGTTAAATCAAAAGACAAGGATATAGATACTTACCGTTTTATCAGACCTATCATCTATAAGTATCAGAACAACACTATTCTACTAGGTGTTGCAATTCTCTACTATGATAAAAAAGCCATCAATGATATCATTGATACTATGCTTGATTTTATGTCGACTATTACTATAGTTGTACTTCTTTTAGCCACACTTTTTGTATATTTTATCGGTGTTAGATTTACTCGTCCAATCTTAGAGATAACTCATGCTGCAAGCACCATCGCCAAAGGTAACTTGAATATAAAACTAAATATCAACACAAATGATGAGATAGAGCACCTTGCTTACCACTTTAATGCCATGGTAAACGGTTTAAAAGAGAAAAAGAAGATGCAAAAATTTGTATCCGGTTCAACTATGGATATGATTAAAAGTGGCTCAATGAGACACAATATGCTTGGTGGGGAGTATAGAACCTTGACAATCCTATTTTCTGATATTCGTGGCTTTACTGCAATGAGTGAAGAGAAAAAACCATCTGAAGTTATTAGTATTGTAAACTTTTACCTAAACCTTCAAGCACAGATCATAAGAGATAATGGCGGAGATATTGATAAGTACATCGGTGACGAGATTATGGCCTCTTTCTCCGGAGATGATGCAACAAACAACGCAGTAAAAAGTGGACTAGAGATACAGGCAATGATTGAAAAAGAGAACATTAAAAGAGCCAAAAGAGGTGAAACCGTTTGTGAAGTTGGTATCGGGATAAACAGAGGTGAAGTAATTG
>JBDLHW010000248.1:0-2330 GCA_039715155.1 Campylobacterota bacterium
GTTACATTTGTCACGATGATTACAGAGTCAAAGTTTTTAGCCGCTGAACGCACCATTGCAGGTCCACCGATGTCGATGTTTTCAATAATATCATCAAAATCATCAGTTCTCTCGATAGTCTCTTTAAATGGGTAAAGGTTAACACATACTAAGTCAATAGACTCAACGCCCAGCTCTTTAGCTTGGTCAAGGTGTGACTGCTTATCACGACGGTGTAGAATTCCACCATGAACATAAGGGTTCAGAGTTTTAACACGACCTTCAAAACACTCAGGAAACTTAGTAACTTCATCAATCTCTATAGCTTTTATGCCAGCTTCAACCAACTTTTTATAAGTTCCGCCTGTAGAGATAATCTCATAACTGTTCTTTACCAAAGAAGTACAAAACTCAACTACACCCGCTTTATCACTAACACTTACCAATGCTCTTTTTGCCACAACATTTCCTCTTGAAAATAAATTATGGAATTTTATCTAAATAGAGTTTAGATAATGGTAAACTATATAAACTAAATTTTGGAAATCCACATGGCAAATATAGCAATTTTATGTTCCGGTGGGGACGTATCCGGCATGAACCCTGCTCTTAAACATTTTGTAGAGTACTCACTGCAAAAAAGCTTAACCCCCTATTTTATTTATGATGGTTTTGAAGGCTTAATCGATAATAATATAAAAGAAGCCAGCTATTGTGATGTAGCAGGTATTATCACCCGTGGCGGAACAAAAATCGGAAGTGCACGAAGTGAAAGATTTATGCAAAAGAAATATAGAGATATCGCAAAACTCAACCTCACTAAACTAGATATAAATATGCTAATAGTTTTAGGTGGCGATGGCTCATTCCGCGGTATGGATATCTTTTATAAAGAATCAGGTATAAAGTTCTGTGGAATCCCATCCACAATAGACAATGATATAAACGGTACTGATTACTGCCTTGGAGTAGATACAGCACTAAATATCATAAAGACATCCATAGATGCCATTCGGGATACCGCTTCATCATTTAAACGTGCTTTTGTTATCGAGACAATGGGAAGAGACTGCGGTTACTTAGCTTTAGTTACACATCTTACCTCAGGTTCAGAACTTTGTCTGGTTCCTGAAGTTCCTTATGATTTAAAAGAGTATGAAAAAAAATTCAAACAGCAGATAAAAGATGGACGAAAATATTTTATCGCAATAGTGTCTGAAGGGATTAAACAAGATTCCATAGAGATAGCCGAGTGGTTTGAAAATACGATAGGGATGGAATCACGTGTATCCGTTTTAGGTCATATTCAACGCGGTGGAAACCCAAGTATATATGACAGACTTATGGCTTACAAGTTTGTGAATCATGCAATTGACGGCTTGCTTAATGAGAGAGATGAAAGTGTTATATGCTACACAAAAAGCGGATTTGAGTTCAAAAGTATAAAAGAGATAACAAGTAAGACAAAAGAACTAGACTCTGAGTTAATATCCTGCTTGATGAAACCATATGTATAAGCTAAACTATTTCGTCCCCGAAGATTCTAAAGAGAAGACAAAGCAGGCTTTATTTGATATAGGTGTCGGAAGATATGAAAACTATGAGTACTGCTGTTTTGAGAGTTTAGGGGTTGGACAATTCAAACCGATAGATAGTGCAAATCCTCATATTGGTGAGTTAGATAAAATAGAGAGAGTTCAAGAGTACAGAGTTGAGATGATATGTTCTGATAAACTTATAAAAGAGGCTGTAAAGGTTTTAAAAGAAGCACACCCCTACGAAGAGGTAGCTTACGAGATATTTAAGTTAGAAGAGTTCTAAATATCCCTCTCAATAACTCTTTTAAATGTATTGAAGTAGTTGTCCTGTAAGTCAGCCATACTCATAACGACATCATTAACCTTGATAGAGTCTCCACCAACAGTTCCGATTTTTTCTACTGCCATTGACTCATCCAGCATAGCTTCAAACGCTTCTTGGTTTTCAGGTTTAACTTCGATGATTGCTCTAGCCATTGACTCAGCAAAGATATCACGCTCATCTTCTACACTCATCTCAACATCACATCCGAGACCAGAAGTTGCAACCATCTTAGCTAGTGTGATAGCAACCCCACCAGAACTTGCATCTTTAGCACACTCTAATAGATGTTTTTTATTGCCTTTGATAACTAAGTCCCAAAGAGCTAACTCATTTTTGTAGTTGATTTCAGGTAAAATTCCTGCAACAGTTCCACAAATCTCTTTCATATATAAAGATCCACCAAACTCTGACTTACTTTCACCAACGAGATAAAGTGCATTGCCCTCACCTTGGAAGCTAGACATTAAAACATTATTTTGGTCATCATT
>JBDLHW010000249.1:0-2309 GCA_039715155.1 Campylobacterota bacterium
TATATAAGGTTGGCAGATATGCTATCATTAATTAAAAATAACCGACACAAGTATCATAATATTATTTTAGATAGTATAAAAGATAATTTATACAGAAAAGAGAGGTATCAGTTAGATTTTGCTTTAGCCATTGCTACTTGCGATGCTGATATTTGTATGCATGATTTTGCCAATAAAATTAGGTCTACCGATAAATTTATAGTATTAGAAGATCATATAAGTTGCGTATTGCTTGACGGTATCTCAGCCGATACTGCAATCAAGGCAACTTCAAACTTACAAACTATATTTCAAGGTCAGCATTTTGGGGAAAAACTTTTCATTAGCCTTGTATCTTCCACTGACAATAATTATGATAATGATGGTTACAAAATGATTAATTCTCTTTTAGATGTATTGGAGTATTCAATATTCAATAACATGGATCATGAAATTGTTGACTATAATCAGATGGAAAATTATAAATGAATGGTCACCGCTGATAAACAAAAGATTGATTAAGGGCTTTAATAATTAGGTACAACTGTAAGCCGAGTTTTGTCTAGATAGCATTAATCTACTACACTATTTACATAGCATCTCTAGCGAAACAGTCGCAATGTAAGACGCTGACCATCTGTTTCTTGCTGCCATGTTGGGTTTACAAGCTCCCTATGTCGCCATAAGGACTGGTGGTCTCTTACACACACCTTTTCACCTTTACTACGTTAAACGCAGAAGTCTAATCTCTGTTGCACTTTCCCTCATATTACTACGGCCATTCGTTAAATGGAACACTGTCTTACAGCAGCTCGGACTTTCCTCTTGAGCTAGTCAAGTCACTATCTGTTGTACCTGTGAAATTCTACTCAATTAATCCTTTATATAGCTTTTTTATAATAATGAACAAACGTTCACCCCTTAAAATGATTATATGAACACTTGTTCTTTTCATGTAAGTTTAAATTAACACTTGTTCATATATAATACTTTCAAAGTTAACAAATGTTCATATGTTAAAAAGGAGTATAAATGCCTGCTACAGCGATATCCGCTAAACGAAGTGGAACAAAAGATAAGATACTAAAAGTCTCAACTACCCTATTTTCGGAGCTTGGATATAAGGGCACAAGTGTAAGAAAAATAGCTTCAAATGTTGGAATTAGAGAGAGTGCTATCTATAATCACTATAAAAACAAAGAGGAGATATTTCTAGAGGTTGCAAAGAATATATTCTCCTCACCCTTCTCTATGAGTGATGAAGAAGTTAAAGAGTTAGCTAGTCGAGGAAAGCCTTTTTTGCAGAAGTTTACTATGCAGTATAAGATGCTTACGTTTGATAAGAGCAACGAAAGTATGTTTAGACTACTCATGATAGAGCTACTGCAAAATAGAGAGCTTAGAGAGCAGTTTATGAGTGAATTTCATGATAAGAATATAAAAGTATTGTCTGAGGGCTTTTTTATAATGATGCAGAACTCGCTAATACGCTCCAGTGATCCAATGATGGTTTCCTATGAGTTTCTATCCACCCTATTCTATATGAGGCTTCAAGTGACGCTTATGAGGTTTGATTCCTTATCCACAAATTCTCTTTCCACTCAGTTTGAAAAGCATGTAGATTTCTTCTGGGAAAGTATAAAAAATGGTTAGGTGTAGCATAGATACTAATTAATATTAAATATATTATTAAAAAAAAGCAACCCTTAACAGGTTGCTTTTGAGTAAGCTAAAGTTATTTGCTATGCAAAGTTGATTTTTGACATGTCAGGCGTTATAACTTCATCATCAATTAGAGGGTAACCGTGGTCTCTTAAAACTGTTTTAAGAAGGTCCATCTTTTTTTCATCCTCTATCTCAACAGTCACAGTGTGTGGACTGCTTAATAAATCAACTCTAACTGATGTGAAACCAGCTATATCGAGTGCTGTTCTAATTGTAGCGGCACAGCCACCACAACTAAGATTTTGTAACTCTAATGTTTGTAACATTACTTAGACATAGCCTTAGTAACTGCTTTACCAATTTCAGCTGGAGAAACAACAACAGTAACACCTGCAGCTTCAAGAGCAGCCATTTTCTCAGCAGCAGTTCCGGCAGAACCAGAAACAATTGCACCTGCGTGACCCATTGTTTTACCTTTAGGTGCAGTTTGACCTGCAATAAATGCAACAACAGGCTTAGTGATCTGCTCTTTGATAAGTTTTGCAGCTTGAATCTCAAGGTCTCCATGGCCGGTTATCGTACCAAACTGGCTGCTTTTGTCAGCGATCATCCACTAGCTGCTGACTGGATAGAAGACGGCATGCAAGATCTGCGGAAGAAGCTGG
>JBDLHW010000025.1:0-15045 GCA_039715155.1 Campylobacterota bacterium
CTCAAAAAACTTGTTTTTTGTAGCTTTAGGGGGTAGTAGGGACTTTGAGTCCCTACTGCTATAATGGGCTTTGCTCATTATAGTATGTAAATAGTTATTGCCTAAAACTTTATATCTTCATATCTGTCAAATAGCCACTCAGCAACTGCTTGAGCCTCTTCATCTGATATTTTGCCCTTGAGTGAAGGCATTGTTCCAAATCTCTCCAGTGCACCAACGTGACACATACTGTTATCAAGCTTTGGATTTATGATGTAATCTTTTACAAACAGTATAAAAAGATAACGGTTCACATCATCTTCATCATCCGTTGTTTTGATATTCTCTTTGAGACGATTAGAGACTTCAATCATTGGTGGTGCTTTCATATTCTTCAAGTTTTTCATAACCTCTTTTTTACTCATCATCTCAACGTGACAGGAGGTACACTTCTTTTTATATACTTCATATCCATCTATTGCAAAAAGTGAAGATACTAAAAGTAAAATAGCTAGTAATATTTTTTTCATGTTAATCCTAAATCTGTTTTATAAAAAATTTATTATATCAGATATATCCATTAACTCAAATCTATTATACTGTGACGATAAAATAAATTAAAGAGTAGACTTAAAACGTCAAACTAGTTTCTATTTTACTAAACCAACAATAGAAATTTTGATATTATTTCATAAAATTAACCAAAAAGGATAGATTATGGGTGAGCCAAGATTAGAAGATATCGGTGATTACAACACTTTAAAAGGTGAGAAGAAAAAAGTAGTATGGGCTGTTGTATTAGCCGGTCTTCTTATAGGAGTAATCTACTCTATCGCATATAGTTTGTATGATAATGAAGAGGAGAATATAAAAGTTCAAGAGAGTATTAAGAAAATGCCTGTGAGATAATAGCAATCTAATTTTAAGATGCTAAAATTGCAAGAACAATAATTTAAGGTATTTGAATGTTAATGACAATTGTGACTATATACACACTGTATGTTTTAATCTCTATCTACACAAGTGTAATGCAGATAGGTTATGTAAACCAAGCAAAAAGAAAAGCGGCAGTACTGCTTCAGCCATCAGAATTTTTAAAGGCCGGTAATTATGCTGTTGCTAAAGAGAAACTCTCAATTGTAAACTCATTTACAGATTATCTCTTTTTTATAGCTTGGATGAGTTTTGGTATCTCTATGCTTCAATCAAACCTGTTTTTTGAGAGTGAAGCGTTGATGAATATAGCGATTGTCATGGGCTTTTTAATCATCAATTCAATCCTCTCACTGCCATTTTCATACTATGAAAAATTTGTTTTAGATGAGGAGTTTGGTTTTAACAAGTCTACTATAGGACTCTGGGTAAAAGATACTTTGATCGCTTTTGTTATGACTCTTCTCTTTGGTTCTTTAGTAGTTTGGGGTATTTATGAAATAATCACAAACTTTACTCTGTGGTGGCTCTGGAGTTTCCTGTTTATATTCGCAGTTGTAATTTTAATTAACATGCTCTACCCTGCGTTTCGTGCAACATTTTTTGATAAACTGACTCCACTCAAAGATGAAGAGTTGGATGATAAGATAAAAGAGCTTATGGATAAAACCGGCTTTGTAAGTTCAGGTGTATTTGTAAGTGACGCTTCTAAACGTGATGCTAGACTCAACGCATATTTTGGTGGATTTGGAAAAGCTAAAAGAGTTGTACTTTTTGACACTCTTATAGAAAAACTTACAACAAAAGAGCTTTTAGCAGTTTTAGGGCATGAGTTAGGACACTTTGCTCATGGTGATATATATAAAAATATAGCTTTAGTTGGAGGTATGTTATTTGGTATGTTTGCTATCTTTGGAAACCTGCCAGAGTCACTCTACTTAGAGATGGGACTAAGCCAAGAGCCATATCTGGTTATGATACTTCTGCTTCTTTGTATGCCTGTTTTAGGTTTTATCATGATGCCGATTATGGGGATAGTAAGTAGACATAATGAGTATGAGGCTGATAGAATGGGAAGTGAGCTTGGTGGTCCAGCAGGAGCGATAGAGCTTGCAAATGCACTTAAAAAGTTAGTAGCTGAAAACAAGAGTTTTCCACTCTCTCACCCACTATATATATTTTTTCATTATACACATCCGCCAGTTCTAGAGAGACTAAAAGAGCTGGGTGTAGATGTTGGGGATACAGACGAAACATCTTTAGAGGGTAAATGCGAAGCTCAAATCTAGTAAAGGATGTTTTAAAAGAGATAACAGCATCTCTTAATCCCCATATCCCCAGAGCCTCACGTGAGGCTCAACTTCTTTTAATGGCTCATCTACAGAAGGATGAACTATGGCTCATTACAAATCAAAATGCAGAAGTACCTGAGCTTGATAAACTCTTAGAGTGGAGTGAGCGCAGAGCCGTAAACGAACCTTTTGAGTACATCACAAACAGTGTAAGTTTTTACAGTGAAGAGTTCTATATAGATGAGGGTGCATTGATACCTCGTCCTGAAACTGAACTGCTTATAGATGAAGTGATAAAAAGAGTAGAAGATAAAAATGCAGTAATGACTTTTGTTGAAGTTGGAGTCGGTAGTGGGATTATCTCCATTATGCTTGCATTGTATTTTAAAAATGCTAAGTTTATAGCTGTAGATATCTCTCCTAGAGCTATAGAAGTAGCAAAGAGAAATATAGCTAAGTTTGGACTTGAAGATAGGGTTGAGCTGCGTTTAGGCTCACTTCTTGAACCAATCACTCAAAAGATAGATTATTTAGTGTCAAATCCTCCCTATATAGCAGATGATGAAAAATTAGAATCAAACCTTTCATACGAACCTCAAAATGCACTTTTTGGCGGAAATGTTGGAGATGAGATAATTAATGAACTTCTTGATGAAGTCTTAAAGAGAAATATTAACTTTTTTACTTGTGAGATGGGTTATGACCAAAAGGGTAAAATCACACAACATTTAGAAAATAAAAATTATAAAGATTTAGAGTTCTACAAAGATTATAGTGATTTTGATAGAGGCTTTACACTAAGAATTTAGAGGTATGAAAATTGAAAAGAAATATATATGCAGATTTTAGTTATTTACTTATTATAGCAGCCTCGTTTGGAGGAGTCCTTGTCTTAGGCGCTTTAGTGGCGCCAGTGGTGTTTCATACAGATAAAATTCTTTTTGAGATGCTCTTAGATAACTATAATGCCGGAAAAATAATGGCGGAGATCTTTCATAGATTCTCTTACTGGCTCTATTTTGTCGCTCTATTTGTAGTGCTGTATGAATCAATCATGTACAAGATGGGTCAACGTGATGCTATCACTTTTGGAGCTGCTATTACAGTACTGTTCTCATCTTTGATGTTTAGCGGAGTTTATGCTCCTAAAATCCTTGCAATGCAGTCAATGGGTCCTGAAGCAACACAGAGTGATACATTCCACAATATCCATCTAGCAAGTGAGATAGACTTCAAGATCTTAGCTGTTGCACTTTTAGTACTCTTTATCAGAAGATTGATGCTTCTGAGAATTTCTTAACTATAATTTAACTCTTTTTAGATAACATTTATTCATCCAAAATATAAGGTGAATAGATGCTTTTTAATAAAATCTTTATAACACTAATCACACTCCTCCTATCTGCTATAACTCTCTTAGCCTATCCAGAAATGTCAAATGCAATCAAAGAGAAAAAGATATATCCAATGGGTGAAAAAATCTATTCTAAAAAATGTAATAATATAGATCCATCAATATTCGAAACGTATGAGTCAATGCAAGAAAAAATTCTTTCAGACAAGTTGTGTAAACCTCTCAACCAAAAATATCTCGAAGCTGTTTCACTCTATCTTTGGGATAAAAAAAGAGAGTCTCAAACAGAGAAAAAACTGAGAGATATAGTAGTTGAAAAAGGTGAGAAGTGTCCAATATGCGGAATGTTTGTATATAAGTATCCAAAATGGGTAGCGCAGATTTTTTATGGTGATAAACACTACTCTTTTGATGGTGCAAAAGATATGTTTAAATACTACTTTGATAACAAAGAGGGTATAACAGAGATACTTATACTAGACTGGTATACCCAAAAAACTATTGATGCTACAAAAGCTTTTTATGTAATCGGAAGTGACACCTATGGTCCTATGGGTCACGAACTTATAGGTTTTAAGGATGAGGCTGATGCTAAAACATTCTATATGGACCACCGCGGTAAAAAAGTTATAAGATTTGAAGATATTACAAAAGAGACAGTATATAAACTAGATGAATAAAAAAAGCAAAATCACCTTTTATCTTTTTTCACTGCTTAGTGCTGTTTTAGTTGCAGAGATAGCATATTTAGGTAACTCAAACTCAATGAGTGCAGATACAAAAGAGAAAAAAGTTCTTTTTGTCAGCTTAACGGGGCTTTCTGACTTGGCTTTTTCCTCAAATAGCTCTTATATAAGACATAGAAGCCTTAGTATTACATCGGATATATACTCTCTTGATGGATGCTTAAGAGAGTATGACAGTGTTACATATGCAATAGCAAATTCAAAAATAACGAGCAGTAATTAATGAGCAGTAAAATAAATATACATCTTATAGAGTATGCTCTTGGTTCTATAATGAGACAGGGTCATAAATCTCTGTTTATTACTATAGTTTTTACTCTCCTTACAGCTATTTTAACCTCTATATTTTTCATAACCAACTCTATAAAGCATGAACTAAATGCAACTGTAGATGCACTTCCTCAAATAATAGTTCAAAATACTAAAGCTTCAAGAGTTGTGGAGATAGACGTAGAGAGTGCAGATAAACTTCTTAATATTCCTGGTGTAAATAGTGTAAATACCAGAGTATGGGGCTATTATTATTTCCAAAATGCAGATGTATACTTTACTCTGGTTGGAGTTGATGAGTTTGAAGAGCAGTATAGTGAAACTCTTGATAGTATTATTAAAAAAGGTGAACTTGACAACACAGGCATGTTTATAGGCAGAGGTGTTAGAGAGATTATGAACAGTAGTTACTACAAAGAGTACTTTAACTTCATAAAACCGGATGGTACGATAAAAAAAGTGATGCTCAGAGGTGTTTTTGACTCTGATATTGAGCTGGAATCAAATGATATGATAGTTATGTCTAAAGAGACTCTACGTGAGATATTTGGTATAGAAGAGAACAGAGCTACTGACATTGTTGTAAAGATAGCCAACATAGAAGAGATAGAGACAATAGCGCTCAAGATTGAGCAGATGTTTCCAAATACTAGAGTCATTACAAACGATGATATGAAACTTAGTTATGAGAATATCTTTAACTATAAAAGTGGAATATTTTTGGCACTCTTTGTAATTGCAATTTTTACATTTTTTATAATCATTTATGATAAGATGAGCGGTTTAAGCAGTGAGCAAAAAAGAGAGGTAGGAGTACTCAAAGCAATTGGGTGGAGAGTAGAAGATGTCCTTCGTAGTAAGTTTTATGAGAGTTTGATACTCTCACTTTTTGCTTATATCCTAGGCATCACTCTTGCTTTAGCCTATGTATATATTTTTAATGCACCACTTTTGAGAGATATATTTATAGGTTACAGTGACCTCAAACCAGTTTTTGAGATATCTTTCATCTTAGATTTTCAAACGCTGTTTTTGGTCTTTTTCTTGAGTGTGCCTATCTATGTAGCGGCAACAATCATTCCTTCATGGAGAGTAGCTACTCTTGAAGCAGACGATGTTATCAGATAAAAGCTCAACTGAGTCTATCTGCCTCCAAACTTATCGTGCCACCATTCAGAAGGAGAGTAGGAGGTCTTTTTGATCTCTTCTTCTTTAAATGAGTATTCGTAAGAGTTACAATACTCTAAAATCACTTCATAGGCTTCATTTATCTGCATACTCATTTTAGTGGCTTTTTCAGGGTCATCTTTATGTTTATCGGGATGCCATTTTTTCATAAGGTTTTTGTATTTGTTTTTGATCTCTTTAAGTGTAGAGGTTTCACGAAGCCCAAGGAGTGATTTGGACTTCATAATTTTTTCAAATGGGGTCAATATGACTCCTTCTCGCCAAGGGCGAAGCTTTAGTGAGTGAGTGTAATCTTGGCTTTGCTGAGATTACACGAGATAATAGAGTGTAAGTTTTAGTCTTGCTGTTGTCTCATATATGCTGGAATATCTAAATAGTCACCGTCAAGTTCACCACCAACAACTAGGCGAGGGCGAACTTTTGCACGAGGCGGAGCTGGAGTTTCACTAACGAAATCCTCATTATTTGTAAGGTCTTTCTCAAAGCCAGTTGCAACAATAGTGATTTTGATGTAGTTTTCAGCTATTGTATCATCTGTTGATGTTCCCCAGATAACTTCAGCATCATCATGAGCACTGTCATGAACTACTTCCATAGCTTCTGCTAGTTCCATCATTGGAAAGTCTGGATGCATACTAAAGTGAACTAAAACACCCATAGCACCATTAATAGACATGTTGTCTAAAAGTGGAGACTCAATAGCTGCTTTGATCGCTTCATAAGCTGCATTTTCACCTTCGTGCTCACCAACACCCATAAGTGCCATACCTTTATGGCTCATTACAGTTTGCAGATCGGCGAAGTCAAGGTTGATATCATTCTCTCCGCTTGAAAGAATAACACCAGAAGTTCCGCTGACAGCTTGAGCTAAAACGCCATCTACTATTTTGAAACTCTCTTTAAGACCTAGTTTTCTATCTATGATAGAGAGAAGCTTATCATTAGGAATAACTACGATAGAGTCACTCTCTTTTTTAAGTTCCTCTAAACCAGACTCAGCAAGTTTAAGACGTTTACGACCTTCAAACATAAAAGGTTTAGTCACAATAGAGATAGTTAAAGCACCAACCTCTTTTGCAATCTGAGCAACAACAGGAGCAGCACCAGTACCAGTACCGCCACCAAGACCAGCAGAGATAAATACTATATCAGCACCCTCTAAAGCAGATCTTATCTCATCATAGTTCTCTAGTGCAGAGTCTTTACCAATAGATGGTTTCATTCCTGCACCAAGACCTTTTGTAAGTTTAGTACCTATCTGAATCTTAGAAGCTGCATTGTTTTCACTTAAAACTTGAGCATCAGTATTTATCAGCATCATCTCAATACCAGTAACATTTTCATTGATCATATGACCAATCATGTTACCACCACCGCCACCAACACCAACTGCAATGATTCTTGCTCCGGTTACGCTATTTGACTCTTCAACTAAAAATGGTTCCATTATCTCACTCCTTTAAAATAACTGGGTAGCCCAGTTCCAAAACTTGCTAAAAGAACTAGCTTCATCACTCTTTTTCTCTTTTTTAGATACTTCTAAATTTACCATTTTCTCTTCTGGCTGCTCTTCCGATGGAGCGACGGGAATATCTATCGGGCTATTATTGAAGTCAACACTGCTCTCAGCACTAGGCGTCTCATTTGAGTGTCTTACTCTTTTATTTACATCTATCTCATAGGCTGTATATGGAGTGCTGGCATATATTACTAAACCAATTGCACTAGAGTATTCAGGGTCTCTTAGATTATCAAAGAGTCCGTCCATCTCTGTAGGACGGGCTAAACGTACTGGAACTGAGCCAAATGTTGCAACAGCTAAGTCTCTTATGCCTTCCATCTTAGAAAATCCACCAGTAAGTACAACACCTGCACCAATCTGATCTTTTAATCCACTGTTCTCTATAAACTGAGCCAGTATCATAAGTGTCTCTTCAACTCTCGCAAAGATTACATTATGAACAACTTCTAAAGAGACTTCATGAGTTGTACTCTCATCACCAATAATTGGAAGCTCAATAAGGTCATTGCTTGGAGTTAGCAGTGAACCATAGCTTAGTTTTACACTGTCCGCTATATTTAGAGGAGTGTGTAGAGCCATAGAGAGGTCACTTGTCACATGGTTTGAACCAACACCTAGAAAATCGTTGTATCTGATTGAATTACCAGAGTGAATAGTGATATTACAAGTGTTTCCACCCATGTCAATTACCGCTACACCCAGCTCTTTCTCATCAGAGTTTAGAGTTGCTATAGAAGAAGCATAGCCGGCTAAAACAACATTTTCAACTTCAACACCAGCACCGTTAACAGCTTTTTTGAGATTATTAAGATTTGATTTTTGAGTTGTGATTATATGTGTCTCCACTTCAAGTCTTGAAGCGTTCATTCCAAGTGGGTCTTCTATAAAGTCTTGATCATCAACTTTGAAGTTAAACGGAAGTGCATGAAGAACTTCATACTCGTTTGGGATATTCGCATTATACAGAGATGTATGCATAACACGTTCAATCTCTTTAAAGCTAATCTCTTTAGATTGAATATTTACAATTCCGTTTGAATTCAAACTTTTTGTGTAGGCACCAGAGATAGAAACGATGGCAGTTTTTACATCACTGCCTGAAACACGCTTAGCATCTTCAACTGCTGTCTTTATACTTCTTGCGGCAAGCTCTATGTTTGTGATGCTTCCCTTTTTGAGACCTTGTGCTTTTGTAGTTCCTGCACCAGTAATGGCGATGGAGTTATCATCACCTATCTGAGCTATTATTGCACATATTTTTGTAGAGCCAATATCAATGGCTAAAACAGTTCTACTCAATTTAGAGTCCTTGAATAAATATCTCAGTCTTGTACTTGTTTTGAAGGTTTTTAATCAGACCTTCGTTAAACATTGCACTTTTTAATTTGATAACCAAATTACTCTGATCACTATTTGAATTATCAAGCAATTTTTGTTCCAAAATATCATAAAGAATGATTTTTCCGTTATTTAATACTATAAATGATCTTTTTTCTTTACTGACAAACAATTTTTGTAAAAATTCTGATGCTTCTTCAGTTGAGAGGCCATCTATATCGTTAACATTCATAGCTGTAATGAAGTCTGTTGTTTTCCCACTGAATGTTTTAAGAGAAGAGTTTGCTAACTCTAATAGTTTAGATTTTTTTGCTTGTTCAGTGTAAAGAAACAGAACTTCAGCTTTAGCCTCTTCAAAACTTTTTACTTTAGATGGGTTTACCTTTTTTAACTCAAATGTATAATAGTCTGCATCAATAAGCATAGGTTTCATATATGGAGAAGTAAGAGAAAGTTTAGAGATTTTATCTAGCGCTTCAGCATTAAAAGGGTTTTTATATGTAGAGATAGTTGCATTTTGTATTGATGCATCATCTCCTAGTTTGCCTTTTTTATAGGCTATATATGTTCTTAGTGCTCTGTCTTTTGTAGCTTTAGCGTTTAGTTCTACAAGCACTGCATCTTTTGCATTTTCTAAAGAGAGTATTTTACCTTCGCTATCTTTAAAGTGAGTTCTATTCTCCTGATAGTATTTAGAGATCTTAGCCTCTTCATAACTTTGTGTAACTCTCTCTTGCTTGATATAGTTCACTTCATAACTGACCTCTGTCATAAACTTCTGTGATGTAGTCTCCCAAAAAGGCTTCAGTGCTGTATCTGAAGTGTCAATTACTATATCTTTATCAGTTATTATTTCATAATTAATTTTATCAGCTATCTGCATGATAGTATTTAAGATGTTTGATTCATTTGTTGAAGCTTCAACAGGAAGCAGATCAAGTACTTTTTGAATCAGTAGAGATTTTTTTACATCAGTTTCATACTCTTTCATGCTTAGGTTATTACGTGAAAGTACCTGTTTGTAGATCTCTTTGTTGAAAACACCATTATCAAAAAATGCTTCTTGTTTTTTTAGTTCAGCTAAAAGTTCAGCATCATTAATATCCAAGTCATAAGAGTTTGCAAGATTTAAAATAAGAGCTTGTTGCGTTAACTGCTGCAGTGCTTGATTTTGAAGACCAAACTGTTTTGCTTTTTCTTCATCAAAATTGCCTTGAAACATTTTGTTATACTGAGAGTATAAACGAGAGTAACTTTTTTGTAGTTCACCCATTGTCACCTCTATCTCTCCAACTTTAGCAACCGCTCCAGCTTTGTCACCGTAGCTATATTGACCCCAGCCAACAAAACCAGCACCAACAAACGCAATAGTAGAAATCCAAATAGTAACTATGAGATATTTTTTATGTCTCTGCATCCATGTAATCATTGAGTCTAAACCTTGTTTATAATATTTTGAAGTATTCTATGTAAATTCGTATTAAACCTTGATAAAGAAGGCTTGCATTGCTATAATTTCGTTATGAATGATAATATAAATAATGAAGAATTGAAAAAGAGAGATTTGGATGTTTTATGGCATCCATGTACTCAGATGAAAGATCACGAAACTCTGCCTTTGATACCAATCAAAAAAGCACATGGTGTCTACCTTGAAGATTTTGATGGTAATCGGTATATTGATGCGATAAGCTCTTGGTGGGTTAACATGTTTGGTCATACAAACAAGTATATCAATGACAAAGTAAAAGAGCAACTTGACACATTAGAACATGTAATACTTGCAGGGTTTACACATGAGCAGGTTGTGAGACTCTCTGAGCGTTTGGTAAAACTTACTCCAGATGGATTAGAGAAGTGTTTTTACTCTGACAATGGTTCATCCGCTGTGGAAGTCGCACTAAAGATGAGTTATCACGCTCACCTGAATGATGGCAAGAAAAATAAGTCTACATTTGTATCATTAACTAACTCTTACCATGGTGAGACTATTGGAGCACTCAGTGTTGGAGATGTTGAACTATATAAAGACACTTATGAACCACTGCTGCTAAAAACTATCCAGACCCCCGTACCAGAGGACATGAGTATAGAAGCTGCAATGAGTGCAGCTAAAGAGTTTGAAGAGTTATGTAAAGAAAAAGCGGATGAGATAAGTGCGATTATATTAGAACCGCTTATCCAAGGTGCAGGATATATGCATATGTACCATGAGTCGTATTTAGTACTTGTACGTGAGATATGTAACAAGTATGATGTGCACCTGATAGCTGATGAAGTGATGGTTGGGTTTGGTAGAACCGGTGAACTGTTCGCTTGTTCAAAAGCTGGGATTACACCAGACTTCATAGTTCTCTCAAAAGGTTTGACTGGTGGATATCTGCCTCTTTCAGTAGTTTTAACTACTAATGATATATATGCAAAATTTTACTGTGACTATAGTGAGCATAAAGCATTTTTACACTCTCACTCATATACTGGAAACGCTCTTGCCTGCGCAGCAGCAAATGCAACTTTAGATATATTTGAAAATGATAATATGATTGAGAAAAACAGAGAGCTGAGTAGTTATATGGGTGAAAAACTACAGAAGTTTTTAGAGCTGAAAAATGTGGAGTCTATTAGACAAACAGGAATGGTGTGTGCAATCGATTTAAAAGGCTACTCAAGCCAAGAGAGGATAGGTTTAAAAGTTTACCAATATGGATTGAAGCATGGTGTACTTTTAAGACCGCTTGGACATGTAATCTACTTTATGCCACCCTATGTTATTACAAAGTCAGAGATAGAGAAGATGATGGAGACTGCGTTTAATGCTATTGTGGAGTTGGACTAGAATCAAACTCAAAGGACGGTTTACCAAGTAGATACCCCTGAACATAATCTATGTTCAGGGATTTGATACATTTTAACTCATTGACGGTCTCAATCTGCTCAGCTACAGTTTTTATACCCATTTTTTTAGCAAAACCTCCGATCGTTTCTACAATATGATAAGAGTTTTTATTTGTATCAATATCTCTAATCAGACTACCGTCAATTTTGAGTATATCTATCTCAAGATGCAGTAGATACTGAAAGTTTGCATAACCGCTTCCAAAGTCATCGATTGCTATTTTAAAGCCTAACTCCTTCAAGGTAGCTATACGCTCTTTGATAATATCAAAGTTTGTAATCTCCTCATGTTCAAGAATCTCAATCGTTAAACGCTTTCTTAGCTCGGGATTCTCGGCAAACTCATCTTTTATCAAGTTCATAATGTCATCGTTGAGTATATCTTGCAAATCAAGGTTCATACTCAAGTCAAAACTATTCTCCTTAAGGGTTTTTATTGCAAAATCTATAACAATTTTTGTTACGTTAATATATACGTTTGTATGTCTTATCGCCGGTAAAAACTCTAAGGGTGAAACGATAGAGCCCCCAGTATCAAGCAGACGCAATAGCATCTCATATTTTTGTGTTTGAGCGTTCTGTGTTGATACTATCGGCTGATAAGCACAAAGAATACGATTTTCATCTATAGCCGATTTTACATCCCCTATACGTTTAGAAGTTTGACTCTGTTTTTTGTTGACTTCCTCTGAGACTTTTACACAGTTACGACCAGAGACTTTTGCGTTATAGAGTTGTTCATCGGCTATTTTTACTGCCTCATCAAAATTTTTGGCATAGAAAGGAAAAGGATTTATTCCAATAGAGATTGTCATTAAAATATGTTTATTTACTGCTTCTATGTGATGTGTCATGACTGTATTTCTTATCCGTTCTGCAATAGTAAGACAAGTCTCCAAAGTCTGTTTATAAATTAAAACTAAAAACTCTTCACCACCAAAACGAACTAAAATATCTTCTTGACGTATATTCTGCTTTATCTGTTCAACAACACTTATGAGAACTTTATCACCGACATCATGCCCGTAATTATCATTAATCTGTTTAAAGTGGTCAAGATCAATCATCATCAATTGGTAGTGCTCCAGTGAACTTGTTTTGAGATACTCATTGAGGTATTGGCGGTTGTAGATTTTTGTTAGAGGGTCTATAAAACTTCTTTTTCTATTGATATAGTAGAGATAGATCAGTATATAGGCTACTATCAACATGATAATCATAAATATGGAAACATACATGTAGATTTTTTCCATTGGTTTTAGTATGTTTACAATCTGCTGGTAAACATCATAAGTGAAGTCTGCACCAAGAACTGCCACTACTTTATCATCAACAACCAAAGGGTAAGCAATAGTTATCCATAGGGTTTGTAAGTCAAGTTGTTTTGTAATTTGAAACTTTTTATCGCTATATGACTTGTTCCAAATATCAGTCTGGGGGTCAAACTTTTGATTGAGTTCCGCTTTTTCATCGATGTTTGTAGTAGTGTCTAGCAGGTAGCGAAACTTATCTTCTTCATCTTTATATAAGAGATAGAGGTATTTTATTTCAGGCCCTTTTAGTAAAGAGAGCTCTTCTTCATGGTGTCTGTGTGAGTCTGGATTATTGTATAGGACCTGTTGAATGTTTTCTCCAAGCTTCTGAGTAAGATAATGGGAGTAGTTTTCTAGTAGAGATACTTTTTCATGTATAAGGTGTTCCTGAATAATTGTAAAAACAGTCTCTTTTGTCTGAAGGTACTCTCTGTAAATTAAAATAGATAAAAGAGTCATTAGTGGTAAGATAATAGCAAAGATAATAAAATTTCTACCGATTTTATAGGACCTATTCATTTAGTGCTCAATATACTTGTCAAAACTAGGGCTTAGCTTTATCTTGTGTCTTTTAAGTCTATTTTTATAAAAGAGGATGTTTGGACGCCCTTTTTGCCAGAAAAATGATCCTATGACATTTGGGTTTTTCAGATGCGAATACCTGGACCCAAAGAGAATCTTTTTTTTACATTTAGGCGATAAGGCTTTAGTAGTAGAGAGTAGAACTATATCCGCTTTATCACAATCTGTTACAATATTTATATTGCCCGGAAACTGCTTTAAAGAGTAAATATCTGTATGAATATATACATTTGAATTCTCTTTTTTTGTGATCTCTTTAAAAATAAGATTAAAAATATCAGACGCCTTTTTATCATCACTTGCATAGAGGTTGGTGATAATCAGAAAAGCGGCTATTAATCTTATCAAAATAGATACTCCATTCCTACTAAAAATCTCCTCTCTATCTTAGGAACTGTTATACTATCAGTAATCTCTCCAGTAAGAGGGTTTATCTGGTTTATAAAGCTCTGCTCAAGACCACTATTAAAAATGTTGTCTCCCTTGAAATTCAGATGTAAATCTCGGTCAAGCTCATATTTGATACCGGCTGAATACCCATATCCATTGTCTACATTATCATATCCTGTATGTATCGCCAACTCGTTATATATGTCAAATCTGTTTATACTGTTTAACATTCGGATAACATAGTTATAGTGTTTGGTTGACTTATCTAGATAGGGAGATTCGAGATAAAAATAGTTGGCCTGAAGTTCAAGTTTGTCCTTTTTGCTAAAAAGAAGAGTGAATTCTGCTGCGGCCAGATGAGAAACAACCTCGTTTTTGGCGTTTTGTATTGTAAATGCAGTGTCGAGTATAGGCATATTCTCGTATATACCATAGGCAAGAAAAACCTTGGATATCGTGTTGAGATCACTATAGCTTACTTCTTGAATGATAGATGTATATTTTTCAGCTTCTAGATTTACATTTCCATAGTGCGGAGAGACTGTCATATATGGTTCAGATGCAAACTCTTGAGAAGATAGAAATGTCTTAGAGACCCACTCTTTATCTGTGTATATATATCCAAGACGCAGTTGAGTGGTGTTTTGATTCTCTGCTTCACCATTACGCACATACTCCTGGTTCATGACAGAGAGGGTAATTAGATTGTTCTCATTTATATTGATAGAGTCTTCTAAAAAGATGGAGTATACACGCTCTCTTTTGTATGGCTGATTAAAACCAATACCTGCGCCATCAAACTTTAAATCTTCCAAGTCAAAATACTTGTATCTATATCGAACCCCAAGTGTAATATCATGTGAGTCAAGATTCCACTCTTTTTTGAGTGAGGCTGTGAATGACTCCTCTTCTATTGTCTGCTTATAATCAGTGAATTGAATTGCGGGAACAAAAGGATTATATGGAATTCCTTTTCCTAATGTATACTCTGATGAAAAATCATTGTCAGCGTTTGTATATGACATATTCAGAGTCAATGAGTCATTTAAAAACTTAGAGTTTGTAGAGAGCCCTATAAAATCTGTTTCTTTGTAGGTCTCTTTTGGTACGTTACCTACTGCGGAGCTAAGAAACATATCTCCTTGAGATTTTAGAGCGTGAAGCTCGACGCTGTGATTTTCTGTACTCAGTGAGCCGTAAAACCTATTAGTTCTTAGATCTCTTCTTAAAGTCTCACCATCAT
>JBDLHW010000250.1:0-2293 GCA_039715155.1 Campylobacterota bacterium
ACTTACTTAAAGAAGCTACAGACAAAGGTGTAAATATCCAACAAGTTATAGAGGAATCTCTTCAAGATAGCAAAGAGACAAGTCTAAAAGTAGAATTGTCTGTAAAAAACCTATCTATAGCACACAACGATATAATTGACTTAGTTCAGAATGTAAACATGGCATCAGAGAAAGAGAATGAAATTGCAATATCACTTTCAGACCTAAGTAAAGATGCTGACAATATTAAATCTGTACTCAATGTTATAGGTGATATAGCAGATCAAACAAATCTACTAGCCCTAAACGCAGCTATTGAAGCAGCCCGTGCAGGTGAGCATGGTAGAGGATTTGCTGTTGTTGCAGATGAAGTTAGAAAACTTGCTGAGAGAACACAGAAATCACTATCGGAAATAAATGCAACAGTAAGTGTTATTGTTCAATCTATTAATGATTCAAGTATGCAAATGGATATAAATGCTAAATCTGTATCTATGCTTGTTTCTCAAGCCAGCAATGTTAAAGAAAAAATGTTAGATAGTTCAAACCACATAAAAGAAGCATCTATAATTGCAAAGGATTCTCAAACTAAATCGGATGATTTAGCCCATGGTACTGAAAATATTATTAAAAATATAGATGATGTAAACAGACTCTCAGTTGAGAATAAAACATCTCTGGAAGATATTTCACTAAGAGTTACTAAAGTACAAGAGAGTGCAAACACATTAAATGAACAACTAGGGCTGTTCAAAGTTAAATAGTCTTAGTTTATTTATTAATTAGTTTTAAAACATCCTCGAAGTCACCCTCTACTATCTCTATGGTAGAACAAGCAATCATTAGATTTACAGGGTAGTCAAAATCCTCTATAAATCTATTTTTCTCATCCCAAAAAAGACCATTATCCTCTTTTTTCAACTCAAACTGCTCTATGTAACTACGTTTACTGTTCATATATCCATATACTCTTTTGCCTTTAGCATAAGCGTAACCACACTCCCAGACAGTTCCACTATCAGCTTCCTTGCCGCGAAAAGAGTTTAGGTTTGCAATGACTATATCACTCTTATCTATGAGTTTTTCATTGGCTTTAAAGATATCTTGAGCTATTTTTCTTTTTTCTTGATTAAAATCTATCACATTATCTAATGGATATTGCCCTATAAAATTATATTTTTCGCATAACTCAGTATATTTTTTACCAATATTTATAGAGTCTCTCTCAAAAACATCTGGACCAGCTATATATATTTTTTGCACTTTTTCAACCTTATATAATCAAAACTCTCATAATATTAACACGAATCTTATATAATCATTTCTCTTTATTAACAATTTTTAAAACACCATCTTCATCTTCTACGAGTCTAAACACTTTATCTCTCATACTCTCATTAGTCTTTAACTCTATCTCCCTCGGAGGATTATTTAATTTATAGATAATATTATTAAATCCTCTCAGCGGTTCCTTTACTAAGATCTTAGCATCTAATGGGTCCGGACCACTGCTGGAGAGTCTTTTATCAAGCTTCTCATACTGAGCCTTTTTATACTCCAACTCCTCTTTTAACTTTTTATAGTGAACTTGCATAACTCTACATGTCTTAAACTTTTTAATCAGTGTTGAAGGAATTTCAAGCCCTTCATTTTTATTTTTATTTTTTATAATAGCAGCTTTTATCTTTTTACATGAGTCCAAATTGTTTTTAACTTTTAAAGTAAGCTCCTTAAAGACTTTTTTCAGAGATGTCAACTCCTCTTCCAATTTTTTCAGATAAGTTGCATCATCCTCTTTTTTATCATCAAAACCGCTATGAAACAGAGGGTCAATTATAAATTTGTTCTCTTCACCTCTTACTTTTTCTATCTCAATAAGCTCTGATGATTCCAATGTAACGTACGAACCAAGCTTCTCAATTTTAATAGTTTTTGCTCTAATCTTACCGCTTACTGCGTCACTAACAGTCGCACTATCTGCAATTATCTCACCGCCTTCAAGCCTCTCTACCTTAACTTTTCGGCCCACCACTTTACCCTTATGAATTTCGATATTCGCATTAACACATTTAATAGAAGAATCATTATGAGACTGTCCACTTATAGAGATATCCCGTGCTTCTATAGTAGTATTGCTTCCAAGACTTCCTGTAATTGTTAACTTTTGAACTTTAACATGCATACCCTCTTCAACTGCATCTTCTAAAGGGTTATCCTTTATTACATTTATAGATATCTCAGAGTCTAAATCAGAATTTATAGTTCCTGTAGTCTTAAAAGATATCTCATCTACATCTAGAGTATTAGAGACTTC
>JBDLHW010000251.1:0-2290 GCA_039715155.1 Campylobacterota bacterium
GGTTAAATGGGTCCGGATTTACGAAACTTAAAAGTGCCGTAATAATTAAAACCCAAATATATACATTTATAACTCCTATAAGAAGTCCGCCAAGACCTTGAATAATCTCCATTAATATACTCATTTAACAATCTCTCCTATATAATTTTTTAGATATTTATATATCTCAGCAATATCTGGACCATGCTCTGCGTTTGTGAGCAAAATACGAAGCGGTTTCAAGAAGTTATCACCCTCAAGTCCAGACTCTTTCATTATATAGTTTTTGAAATCATCATACGCATCAAAGTAGGGCGCACCTTTTACAGTCTCTGCCATCAATGCAGTCTGCTCTTTAAAATCTTCAGGTACTTCTCTTTGAGAAAAAATAGGAGCTATTTTACTTTTTAACTCTTTTGTCGTTCCAGCCTCATCGAGATAAATACGAGCAAGCTCACCTATCTCTTCGTCAGCAAAACCAACATAACGTGAGAGTTCTTTAGCGTCCATAGCTTTTAAATGGTCTCTGTTTATATGTTTAAGTGTATCGATATCGAAGTGAGCAGGGCTCTTTGATATATCATCAAGAGAAAACCATTCGATTGCATCTTTCATATTGAAAATCTCTTGAGGAGCTTCGTTACCTATTAGGATTAAGTAGTTTGCAATTGCCTCAGGAAGATAACCATCCTCTAAAAGCTGTTTAACACTCACTTTTTGACCACTCTCATTTAAAATAGCAGGAAGGTGAGCGTACTCTACTTTTTTATCGTAATCAAGCGAGTCTCTGATATGCTCCTGTTTCGGAGTGTTGCTCATATGCTCTTCATCACGAATTACGATTGAAATATCACTAAGCATGTCATCAACTGCGCAAGAGAAGTTGTAAGTGGGAGTTTTATCTTGATTCATGATCACAAAACTATCAACAGTATCAGGCTCAAAATTCAGATCACCTTTTATAAGGTCTTTCAGAGTTAGAGTCTCATCCGGTCTTTTGATTCTGATAGTAAACGGACTTGTATTGTCAATAACAAGCTCAGGATGCAGATCTCTGCAGGCGTCATCGTAGCTATATTCTTTGTTAGCCGCTTTTGCTTCATTGCGTTTATTCTCTAACCAATTAGGAGAACAGAAACAGCTAAATGCTTTTTTCTCATGTATCAGCTGTAGTGCCATAGCGGTGTGAAAACGAACATTTTGACTCTGATGGATTATTTGAGAGTACTCAATCCCAAAAAGCTCTAAGATATCAAGGATTTCATTATCCTTACCCTCTATATTTTTCTCTTTATCTGTGTCCTCTATACGAACGATTAAATCTTCGTTTCTCTGTTTTGAGACAATATAGTTAAGCAGGGCAACTCTTAAGTCACCTATGTGCATATCACCAGTCGGACTGGGTGCAAATCTAAGCATTAAAATTCCTAAAATAATATTTTTGCGATTTTAGCAAAATTTTAATTAATTATAAGATGCATGATGGTTGTTTTTAGAAGAAATTCGATAAAATACAACTCTTAAAAAAGTTTCAAAATCAAAAGGTTTAATAATAATGAGTGAGAGCAAAGATTTTTTACGTACAATAGTTGAAGAGGATTTAAAGTCAGGCAAGTATAAAGAGGTTGTTACAAGATTTCCTCCTGAGCCCAATGGCTTCCCACACATTGGACACGCTAAATCTATCGTTATAAATTTTGGTATCGCAAATGACTACAATGGTCACTGTTTCCTTAGAATGGATGATACAAATCCAACTAAAGAAGATACGAAATATGTTGAGGCTCTTAAAGATGCTGTAGAGTGGCTTGGATTTGACTTTGGCAAAAGTGTTCAATTTACTTCTGATTATTTCCCTAAGATATATGATTATGCAATAGAACTTATTAAAATGGGTAAAGCATATGTTGATTCTGTAGATGAAGAGGAGATGCGCTCTCTTCGTGGAACAGTTACAGAGGCTGGAAAACGCAGTAAGTATGCTCAGCGTAGTATTGAAGAGAACCTAGACCTTTTTGAGAGAATGAAAAATGGTGAATTTAAAGATGGTGAGCATGTATTAAGAGCAAAAATTGATATGGGTGCTGCAAATATGAAAATGAGGGACCCTCTTTTATACCGTATTAGACATGCGCATCACTTTAGAGCAGGGGACAGATGGGCAGTTTATCCGATGTATGACTTTGCCCACTGTCTCTCTGACTACCTTGAGGGGATTACTCACTCTCTTTGTACACTGGAGTTTGAAAATAACCGTGAAATTTATGACTGGGTACTTGACACTCTAGGGCTTGGGTCAAAATCACCACGC
>JBDLHW010000252.1:0-2281 GCA_039715155.1 Campylobacterota bacterium
CCGTACCAAGGAGATATCTAATTTCAAATCTTCAAATGCTTCAAATTTTGCCGCTTCACGTAAGAGTAATATACGCTGTAAAGGGTCTATCTGCATTCTATTTTCAAGCAGTATGGCACGCTGTTCAAACTCATCCATCCGCATAAGTGTAGGGAGGAAGCCCTCTTGCTCTTTTAATCTTTGGCTTACGGTTCTCAAAGCTCTTGATGTTGGGTAAATATGGAGATGATTTATCATAAAAAGAGTATAGCATAGAAGCTCATTACAAAGAGAACATAAAGCATCTAAAAAATGTACTCTAACTTAGGTTTTATAAGAGATTTACTTTATATCACTATAATTCTACGAACAAAGACAATGAATTATTCACACAAGGTTACAGATGCTAAAACATATTTTTTTATGGACTACAGGTACATTTATTTTAATTCAATTCATTCAAATAACGATTCCTGAACCACCTAAAGACATAGACTCAAAAAATGAAATAGACGCACCAAAAGAGATAGCCTCTTTGTTAAAGACTTCATGTTACGACTGTCACTCTTACCAGACAGAAATGCCCTGGTATGGAAATATTTCTCCTATGTCCTGGAGTGTAAAAAGTCACATTAAAGAGGGTCGTGCCTGGCTTAACTTTCAAGAGTGGGGAAATTATGATAAAGAGAAAAAACAGAAGATATATAAAGGTATTAGCAAAACAATCAACTTGAGAATGCCTATGCCTATGTATTTAAGTATGCATGAAGAAGCAGAGTTAAGCCCGAAAGAACGTAAACGCATTAAGACGTGGGCAAAAAGCCATATTAAAGAAGAGTAGAAAAATGCATACCAAACCTTTTAAGGTTTTAAGTATGCAGGTATCTCAGAATATCCTATAGCTTCACCAACTTTAGCTCTCAATTGTAAAGTATATCTGCCGGCTTTTGTTATGTTTATATCATTGATAACAAATTTACCATCAACAACTTTTACATTTTCTACCAGTATATCATCACTTACATCATGAGGTCTGGTCAATAAAAAAGTTACATCCGCATCATCTTTAAATGAACCTTCTCTCGTTTCTACACTATAGGCAAAGCTGTTTTGCCCTTTGGCTAGAACAACAGAATGCTCTTCTTTTACTCTTTTTGTATTTTCTAATGCAACCATCTCTTTTTTAACGTTCAAAAGTGATATGGTATAGTTTTGATTGAAAAGCTTTTCTCTTTTTATAATTTCATTAATATTCATATCTGCCAGCTGATACTTCAGCATATAGTTATTGGACTCCTGTACAGGCATAGAAGAGGCCGACTTAACTGTCCAGTAACTCAATGTAATTCCCAAGATCAAAAAGCCCAGTATCATATGGGGCCAGTATGTTTTCTCTTTATTGTTCTTTGCCATTTTTCATCCTCATATACAGTGGTCTAAATATAAACATCCAAAAGACAAGTGCTGCACCGATCAGTACAATGACTTGCAAGATCCCGACAACCAGTCGGGTTTCATTTGGGAGTGTTGTTGTCATCTCTACATTTTTTGACTCGGCAATTTGATCTGCCAATTCAGAAAAGCCTTGAACCACACCTATATTGTGTTTATCTTCTATGCTGTTCTTATCTTTTGCTGCGATGACATCGATCGTTGCATCCATAACATCACTCTTATCATAGAGTGCTGCTATCTCTTTAGACGAAGGCAGTACTGCTACTCTTCCTTTTTCTCCGGACTTAACCGTAACTACAGCATTGGGTGCAAATATCATTAACACATAGGGCTTGCTTACATTAGCTTCATACTTACTACTGTATTGAACCAAATTAAATCTCTCAGGGAAATTTTCATTTGTTGCGATTACATATCCGTGTATACCTGTTTTAGACAGTAATTCATCTGCCATAGAATCTATAAGCTTTACAGCTTCAGGCTTTAAAATGTCATCTTTGAGAATATGTGTAGCGTTCAGTAGAAGTGGAAGTAACAAAGCAAGCAAGGCGAACCTTACTTGAACTTTGAACATAAATTTATCCTATATATAGGTGGTTTGGTGTAAGCACTGCCCATGCTGTGTATATAGCAGTTACTAACATTAGTAAACCAAGGACTTTATCCATAACATTAATCATTATTTATCCTTTCCTTAATTACTTAGCATCTTGGAATGCAAAGTTTTTATTCTCTGTGCTGTTCATTTTAACATTGTCTAAGTTACCAGTGATCGGTGCTGGATCATAGTAATTCGTTGCTGATTTTTGCTGTACTCCAAGACCCCATACAGTTAGTACTACCAGGA
>JBDLHW010000253.1:0-2256 GCA_039715155.1 Campylobacterota bacterium
TATAACATTTTTAGTTAGTTTTAGATAAAATATCTATCAATAAACGTATGTAAATGGGGTAAGGGTTGATAGAGGAATTGTATAGAGTTTTGGAACATGATTCAGATAAAGTGATCGTTAAATTTTCCTCTGAAGACCATCCTGTATTTGTAGCACATTTCCCGCAAAAACCAATTCTTCCGGGTTTTTTACTGATAGATGTCATATCTGAAATTTTAAAAGATACAGTGGTTAAAATTGTGCGCAGTAAATTTATTTCTCATGTCTTACCCAATGACAGCATAACGTATACGATAGAGACGAACATGAAGAGAAGAAAAATTACAGTATCTAAAGATGCAAAGAAAGTAAGTGAAATTATCTATGAATCAAAGTAAAGTAATCATAATTATACCAACCTATAACAATCCGGACACTATCAAAGATGTAGTGTATGATGTGTTGGAGCATGGGCATGAAGTCATTGTAATCGATGATGGTTCTGATTTACCTATTGAGACATTATTTACGAAAGAAGAACAAAAAAAGATCTATTTTGTAAGACATGAAGTTAATAAAGGTAAAGGCGAAGCGATCATTAGTGGAACAAAGAAGGCAAAAGAGCTTGGTTTCACACATACGCTTAGTATAGATGGTGATGGCCAGCATTTGGCTTCTGAAGCAGCACTACTCATATCTGAATGTGATGATAACGATACGATCATAATAGGGGCTAGAAATCTAGACCTTGAACATGTACCGCTAGGCTCCAAATTTGGACGATGGTTCAGTAATATGTGGGCATGTTGGGATACAGGTTATACGATCACCGATTCTCTTTCAGGATACAGAATATATCCTATATCTATTTTGGAACTTCCTATTAAGACACAAAGATTTGATTGGGAGATGGAAGTACTGGTAAGACATGCAGATGCCGGTAACAAAATAAAAGAAGTCAATATAGAGTGTTTTTACCCGACGGCTGAAGAGCGTGTGAGTCATTTCAGAAATTTTGAAGATACTATGGCAATTGTTTGGGTACATGTACAAATTTTACCGTTCAAATGGTTGCACGCATTAACAAAACCGTTCTTGTTTTTGAAAAAGAAATAGTATCTATGGAAGAGGGAAAACAAAGAGGGAGTGCCTGGAGTATAAAACTGGCTTTTTTTCTATATAAAATTTTTGGATACAGATTTTTATATCTTCTTTTATACCCCATAACATTTTTTTATTTCCTGGTGGCAAATAATGCAAAAGATGCACTGAGAATTTATTATAGTAGACTGGGTATACCCTTTACAAATAAAATATATTATGAACATTTAAGAGTATTTGCTATTTGTTTGACCGACCGGTTTATCTCAAAGATGAATCCTGAAGATTACGAGTTTATCTATGAAAATATCGAGATACCAAAAAAAGTATTAGAGTATGGATCAATACTGGTTTATTCTCATTTTGGTGGTTGGGCTGCTTCTTCAAACGGTTCCCATGTAAGCAATAAAATCAATGTTGTAATGCGAGAAGTGATGTTAAGCGGAATTACACAAATAGAAAATAAACTGAAACCTAAATCTGAAATAAATATTATAGATCTGGATCAAGGTACCATAGCTGTTTCTGTGCAAGTCGCGAATGCACTGCTCAATGAAGAAGTGGTAGCTATGATGGCAGACCGTGCAGCCAATCAAAAAGCAAAGCAAGAAGTACTTTTTTTAAATGAAAAAGCAAATTTTAATAGAAATCCATTTCAGATCGCATATAAAATGAATAAGCCGATCGTTGCGTATTTTATTATATGGGTTGGTATGCAGAGATACAAAGTAGAGTATATTCATATTGATATGGATAGAAATATATCTGAAAAAGATGCCATAGAAAAGGCATTGACAGTATATGTAGAAAAATTTGAAGAAATTGTAAAAAAACATCCCGAACAGTGGTTTAATCTTTTCAATTTTTGGGAAAAGTAATCATGTTTGGATTATTATGTCTATAAAAATTAAAGATCTTTGTAAAAGCTATGGGCGGAAAAAAGTGTTAGATCAGATAGATCTAACAATAGAAGAAGGTAGTATTTTCGGTTTACTGGGTCCTAACGGAGCAGGAAAAAGTACACTGGTCTCTATACTCAATAATATTTTAGAGAAAGACTCCGGAACTATTGATTTTTTTGGTAAAGATTTTGATACACATACAGCGTATGTTAAAAAGCATTCCAGTTTTGTGCCTCAAACGTATGCTTTTTATCCGGATCTCACTACCATAGAA
>JBDLHW010000254.1:0-2242 GCA_039715155.1 Campylobacterota bacterium
CTCTCTGTAACTTCTAACTCAATCCAATCCGCTTTACACTCTGTCTCACGTAACATATTTTGTAAAATTTCAATAAAGTCTTTTTGCTGTAACTGTTTCACTGCAAGATTAAGAGCAAGCTTGCCAGGGTTTAAACCATCTCTATACCATTGAACAAACTGTTTCATAGCTGTTCTCATAACAAACTGGTCTAGTTCAACAATGAGCCCTGTCGTCTCAGCTAGGGGAATGAATTTAGCGGGAGAGATTATTCCCATAGTTGCATGATTCCATCTTACAAGGGCTTCCATCCCTAGAAATTGATTATTTTTAGCATCAACCTGTGGTTGATAATAGACTATGAAGTCTTCGTTTTCTAAAGCGGCTCTAAGACTCGCCTCCATAATAACTCTCTCAAAAGCAAGCTCTGTCATCTCTACAGAGTAAAATTGAAAGTTATTTCTTCCTTCTGCTTTAGCCTTATACATTGCAGAATCAGCATACTTCAATAGGTTATCTGTTGAGTCTCCATCATCAGGGTATATACTAATACCTATACTGCTTGAGATATATAGCATATGCCCTTCGAGTGTAACAGGCTTTGCTAAAACTGTAAGAATTTTTTGTGCCAAGAGTGATGCGTTTTGTCCCTGCATTAAACCATCTATAATAACAACAAACTCATCACCACCCAACCTAGCTATTGAGTCTTCATTACGTATGGTGCTATTTAGTCTGTTTGTGACTATTTTGAGAATATCATCACCGACTGCATGACCCAGTGAGTCGTTTATCTCTTTAAAGTGGTCGAGGTCGATAAAAAGAACGGCCACCTTAGTGTTGGAGCGTTTAGCTTTTTTTAGACTCTGCTCCAGTCTATCATTGAAGAGAATACGGTTTGCTAATCCTGTGAGTGCATCATGATGTGCTTGATGCTCCAGGATATCTTTTTGTCTGACTAGCTCAGCTTCAGCTCTTTTACGTTTAGTTATATCTTGAGCATAACCAACCAGTTCTACAACATTACCTTTTTCATCTTTTATGAGTGAAAGAGACAGGTCTGCATCTATGACTTCTTGAGACTTTTTAACTAAGCGAACTGTTATATGGTGTTCACCATTTTTCTTTAAAATCTCAATGTTCTCACCGAGTATCTCAAAATCCTCTTTGAGATACAAAGTTGTTATATGCTTACCTACCAACTCATCACTTTCGTAACCTAAAAGAAGTTCTGTTCCGTAGTTACAACTTGTTACAACTCCATCAAGGTCAGTAGATATAACAGAATCATGAATCTGCTCAATCATCTGAGCTTTTTGAGAGTATTTGAGTTGAAGTTCTTTCTCTTTTGTTATATCAGCGTGAGTTCCAACCATACGGACTGCAGTTCCATCTTTATCATAGAGCAGTTGAGCTCGGCCTAAAATCCAAACCCAATGTCCATCTTTATGTTGCAATCGGTGGCTGTTTTCAAAAAAAGATATTTTTTCTTTTTTTGTTTCTCTAAGAGAAGAGAAAAGGTTTTTTCTATCATCCCTATGAACTCTTTTTCTCCATGTTAATATAATGTTTGGAAGTTCATCATTTGTGTAGCCAAGCATCTCTTTCCAACTTGGGGAGAGATAAAACTCATTATTTGTAAGATTCCAGTCTAGTATAGAGGTATTACTACCTGTCAGTGCCAACTCCATCCGCTCTGTAAGTTTCTTGTTGACAATATCGCTTTTTACTAAAGAGTCATGCTCCTTTCTTAACTCATCAAGATAAAACTTACTGGTTTCTGTTTTAATATAGGCTTCTTTAAAGTTATTAAAAAATCTTTTAGAGGTCATATAGTAATAAAGTGTTCCAACCAAGGTCACAAATGCAGCGGTAATATATAAAGCTTCATTTTGCAATAATAACCATATAGCAGCCATCCCAAACATTGGTAATAAAAAAGATAGGTATATTGGAACTACAAGCCCAAGAGTAAAAAGTCCAGCACCACCTAAACCAATAATAATCGCATAAATTAAGAAGTGATAATCAGTTGATAGGTCAGTTATGAAATATGGCAACAAACCCCATAAAAATCCAGAAGTAAATGAACCAACCAAATAGAGGTTTCGCCATTTATTAAGGGTTTTTATGTCTAAAATAGTGCTTTGAATTTTTTTGTACTGAATGACTAAAAGCGTACGCCCAAGAAGAGTTATTAGATGAGGAGTTGCACCCAAAAGTACAAATGCGAGAGATAGCCTATCTATAAGCAGATATACAA